>JABUFB010000016.1 GCA_013314775.1 Armatimonadota bacterium
CGCGCGGCGAACTATCCGGGATGGAACTACTCATGAGCGTAAAAGAGCGTGACTGTCTGAAGATCGTTTCGCAGTTGGCAGGACCCGGCGGTGGTGCCGGCAAGTTGACCCAGGCCCAGGCCGCGGTCAACTGCTGGCCAGCTCGCGCCTTAGTTGAACTGCTCTGAGCGCCAGGCATATTCCAGGCTCGCGGCCTATTGGTGCCAAGCTCTGGCGGCACCGGCTCGTGGCAGTTCTCGGTTCCGAACGTAGCGATCCTTACCGAGCAGTTCAACGGGATGAACGCCCGGCACGCAGAAGGCTAAATGAGGTTTCATTGGCGCCTCGCATTACCCACTCCTCGGCACTAATTGCGCCTGGGGCAGCAGGAGACTGGGGACCGGGAGCCGAATCTGTGTACCGTATGGGGGGCTGTACATGCTGGGTGGGGATGCTACCCGTTTCACACGGGAAACCCAGGTCGAGCCTGCTCGACCCACGAGGTGGTCGCCATGAGACACAACCGCCCCCTCCTCATGCCCCCGCTTGCTCTGTTGGTTGCGCTCGGACTGGCGGCAGATGTCTGCCACGCGCAGCAGACCCCGTCGCAGGCCGCCGGTCTCACCCTCCAGGCACTCACCGCCGAGGACCTTGACGCCATGGAGCGACATACGGGGTACCGCGTCGGGGTCCAGGTGGTCGCCGTGGCTCCGGGAAGCCCGGCCTCTGTGGGGCTGCGGGCCAATGATGTGATTTTCCTCGTGGGCGAAAGCCCGGTGGCTTCTCCCGAGGCGGTAGACCAGGCGCTTGTCGGCAGAACCGGCGAGATCATCATTGGCGGCATCCGCATGGGCGCGGACGGGAACGGAGAAGTGTTCGAAGCCCGTATCAACCTGTCTGTTCAGGCCGCTGTACCGCAGCAAGCAGCGCCCGCGTCAGACCCTCAGACCCAGGAGAAGCTGCGGGCGCTGGATGCGGCAAGGGCTGCGGGGATACTGTCCGATGCTGAGTACGCCCAGAAGCGGGCGGCCCTCATGAATGAGGCCGGCCCAGCGCCCGGCACGGTTCTTGTGACAGCCCCGGCGGACGGCCTGCTGACATATGCAGACCCGCAGGGCCGCTTCTATCTCCGTTACCCCCCAAGCTTCCAGGCGAGACTACGTGAGGACAACAACGGGGTCGATCTTGTCCGAGGTCAGGCCACCGGCTCGGTCTTCGCCTTCGCCGGGCAGGGCACGCCGCAGGAACTGCTGGCGGCTTTTCACGGGTCCGTGCGGCAGCAGACGCGGGACTACAGGGAACTCACCCAGGGCGAAGTGCCGGTGGGGGCCTTGCAGGGAGTCATGGTGGAGTACACAGGAATCAGCCCCAACGGCGTTGCGAGCCATGCGACTATGACGGCAGCGGTTGGGCAGGGCTTTGGTTACCTGTTCATGCTCACAGGACCCGAGGCGGACTTCGCTGCGTGTCGCGCAGATTGGGACGCGGTCCTTCGGAACTTCAGCCAGCAGCCCCCCGCTCCACCCAACGCAACGCCGGCCACCGGACCGGGCGCCGCGCTCCCCCCCGTGCCCAGCGCCGATCCGCTCAACGCCTACCTGGACATGCTGGATTTCATGCGAACGCAGGCCTTCGGGCGCCCGGTGAATACGCCGCCGGCAGACAGGCAGCGGCTGGCCGCGCTCCTTGAACAGGCCGATGCCCAGGCCCGACAGAACGTCATGCAGGCACTGCAGACGGTGCCCCAGGTCTGGGCAGAGCTCCAGCAGAAGTGGAATGCCGCGGATGAAGCAGCGCGCGCGGAACAGCGGCAGCACTGGGCGAGACAGATGCTCCTGCCCACCTTCGTCTACCCGCCACCCCTGGACGTGGAGACTTTCCGGGGGCGTAATGACCGCGTGGTCTTTGAGCATCCGAAGGGTTGGGTCGTGGCACAGACCGAGGCGGAAGACACCCAGTACCTGTATCTTGGTCCCGGGGGCACCGAGACCACCTGGAACCAGGTGCTGGACCCCGCCAGCAGCCCGCCGGGAGCGCTCTTTGTCGTGATGCCGACACCTGCCGAGGTCGCGGGCGTCAATTACATAGACGCCGCTCGCATGGCGGCCCAGCAGTACGTGGCGACCGCAGGCGCCAACATGACTGAGATCAACGCAGCCGATCTGACTGGAGGAGCCATCGTCACCCTGCGCGGACGCTACCCCGGCCAGGCCGAAGACAAGTTCTATTGGGTGGGGGTGGTCAAGTACGGACCCGACTACATTCTTGCGGGGCGCCTCGGCGGGCCTGTTTCTCAGGCAGAATCCCTGGTGCCGGCCTTTTCGCACATGGTGATGACCATGGAGCTGAACCCGCCCGAGGGAGACGCCGGCTATGGCGGCGCGATGGTGGACTACTACACATCAAGACTGGGGAACATCGTCGTGTCGTCTTCGTGGCATTGAGGCGGCCCGACCCGGCGCGAGGGGAACGGCCTGTCACCCCCGTTCGGGGGCTCAAGGTGCATCGTGGGGCGGCAATCCAGGGGCTTCAGCACCCGGCTACAGGCTGTCGCCCGATCCGCGGGATGCGAGGCAACGGCGCGGGGCCATAAGGGGACGTTGAACCTGAATTCGGCTCCAGCAGGCACGCATCCCACGAAACCGATGCTCCTGGGGCCCTTGCGCTTGACACCTGCAACGCGTTCCCACTACCATTCCTCAACCTGAATCTTCGAGGGAGTGTGGTCCCCTGTTCGTTCTGCTCGATGCCCACGATTACCGGCGGGCGCGCTGGATCTTCGCTGCCTTCCTTTGCCTGTATGTAACCACTGGGCACTTCTTGCTCGATATCACCGACTGGGAGATCACCTTCGAGAACATGGAGGGCATTCTCCGGGGGGAACTGCATCTGGACACGGAGATGATGCCGGACTTCGGGGGGATGAGCTACGGCGTTGACGGCAAGGTCTACTCCCCGTTCGGAATCGCGCAACCGATCCTGGCAATGCCCTTCTACCTCGCGGGTCTGGCTGCGGCGAAAGTCGTCCCTCAACTCCCTGAGCGGATCGTGACGCGCACCGCGGTGATGTTCTTCAATCTCGTGCTGGGAGCCCTGACGTGCGCGGTTCTCTACCTGATACTCCGATCGCTGAGCCTGCGCCCTACGGCCGGGTACGCGGGTGCGCTGCTCTATGGTATCGCGAGCCCGGCGTGGCCTTACGCGCGAACCTTCTACGCCAATCCTCTGGCCGGGTTCCTGCTGCTGATGATCGTCTGGTATCTTTACCGGGCGCGGTGGGAAGGTAACCTCAGGGCGGCGCTCTGGGCCGGGGCTTTCGCGGGACTGAGTCTGCTGGTGCGGCACCAGTTCACCATCGTGGCGGCCCTGGGCGGCCTGATACTCCTCATCCCCCGGGAAAACACTCGGGCTGCGTGGGTTGCGGCTCTTCGTCTTGTGGCTGCCTACGCGCCGTCGGTGTCCTTGGCGATGATACTCTGGGGATGGCATAACGACGTCCGCTATGGAAGCTGGATGCGGATGGCAGGGTCGGACTGGCAGCGTATCGGGGATACCCCTATCTGGCGAGGTCTCGCCACGCTCTTCATTAGTCCAGGCAAAGGCCTCGTCTGGTATGCCCCCGTGGTGCTGCTGGCGCCCCTGGGGCTCAGCCTGCTGTGGCGCAGGCACCGGGGCTTCGCCGCCTGTTGTCTGGTGATGATCGGGGCGCTGGTCCTGCTCTATTCCAGCATCACCGTTCCGGGCGGCCACTGGTGCTGGGGGCCGCGGTTCATGGTGGATATCCTTGCGCTCCTCGGTGTTGCGGTCGCTGTGGCCTTCGATCGCTGGGCGAATTGGGCGCGTGGGACAAGAGTGGCGGTGGGTTTGCTCATCGGGGCAAGTGTCGCGGTGCAGCTTCTGGGCTGTTCAGTGAACGTGATGCATACCTATCGGCGCATCAATGATACCGGCGCTTCCCCGCAGCACCATGAGTTTGAGTGGCGCTATTCCCCGTTGGTGAACGCCGCCATCGCGCTGGCCACTGAAATGCGGTGGACACCGTTGGATCTGTCTGTCTTGAGGTCCGGCAGCCCTCCGAAAGACTTCCGCCGCGACCTGCGTAGAACCCTGGATTACTGGCCCGCACTGGCCTGGCGCGTCGGAGTGCCGTGGCCGGTGCTCCTACTGTTCCCCATTCAGTTGCTGGTGACGGGCCTGGCCTTCAGACAAGCAGGACGGGTAGTACGCGCGGGACCGGTCACTCCTCCCGCTCAGGGAGCGGAGGGATAGGCCCGGTGTGCCACGCGGGCTCAAGGAGCGGCAGCAGCCTCGACCGGGGAACTGTGTCGGCCAGTGCAAGGCACCGCGCCGCGATCCGTTGCTCAAAACGGCCACCGGCCGTCTGCCACAGACCGATTTGGATTGCGCCGGTCAGTCGGTGGACCGAATTGCCATAGATGGTGAATCTGAGAACCCATATTCGGTGAGCTGCCACCCGCCTGGGGCAGCTGGCACGGCACGACGAGGGCGACGGTATCCTCCGTCCACCCGGGGAGACCACCGCCCTGCCTGCCCACTGCAACCGGTGGGTTTTTTCTGCTCAATGGGTTGCCCTTGGAAGTCTTGTGTTGGACCTAGATGTGTGCTATTGTCTTGAAGGGAATCTTCGTAGTTAGCTGGCTCCAAACCGCTGCGGCCCCGATCAGTCGGTGGCCCGGCCAAAACAGCGTCCGCGGCTCTCACATCCAGCGCGCCCGCAGGCTTCGGAGGTCTGTTGACCGTGGCAGAGAACTCCAGCGAATTTGAGACCTTGTCCCAGGCCGGCACCGCATCTGCAACTGAATCCGGCATTTACTGCACGCGCTGCGGATATCACAACCCTCCGGGCCGCGGCGCTTGCGTCATGTGCCTCAACTTCCTCCTCGACCACTCCGCGGGGGCCAACTGCCCGTCTTGCGGCGCCAGGAACCCGTCGGGCTCCCGCTTCTGCTCGCGGTGCGGGGCCCTGATCGATGCGACTGCGATTGCCGTTTTCAGCCGGCCCGAACTCGCCGCCAAGGTCCTCGATGCGGTCGGAGACCTGGGCATCGCGGAAGGTGTCGGTGAAGAGGCCTACGGTGACGAAGAGGCTTACATCGGCGAAGCCGTCGACCAGTATGACGAAGAGCCCGGCGTCTTCGAGGAGCTCGAAGAATATGCCGAGCCGATGACAGTTGAGGGTGCTAAGCCGGAAGCGGTGGTCGTGCCCGACGAGAGTGTTCCCGGGCCGATGATCGAGACCCCGGAGCCGGCGGACGAGATCGCGCCGGACGAGGACTTTTTCGCATCCGCTCCTGCCATCGTGGACACGAGTGAGGATGATTTCGCTCCGCCGCCTCCGCCGGGAGTCGTGGCTGAAGAGGACGAGTTTGCTCCGCCGCCTCCGCCGGGAGTCGTGGCTGAAGAGGACGAGTTTGCTCCGCCGCCTCCGCCGGGAGTCGTGGCTGAAGAAGACGACTTTGCTCCTCCACCGCCACCGGGCGTGGTGGAAGCGGAGGAAGACGAATTCGCCCCGCCGCCTGCTCCCGGTCTGATCGAGGAAGAGGACGAGTTTGCGCCGCCGCCGCCACCGACTTTCGACGAGATCAGTGACGAGCTTCCTCCACCGCCTCCGCCGGCGATCGACGAGGAGTTGCCGCCCCTGGAGCCTCCCGCCGCCGCACAAGAAGCCGACTTCGGAGGCTGGGAGCTTGAGAGCGAAGAAGACGAGGAAGAGGACGATCAGTCGTCTTCATAGATTTTGCACTTAGCGGACCGATCGCGCGCAGGCATTGCGATGAACCAGATCGAGACGGCCTTTCGCCAGGTGAGAGAGCAGATCGACGAAGCAGCCCGGCGCGCGGGTCGTCTGCCCGAACAGGTGACGCTGGTAGCGGTCACGAAGACCCGGTCGATTGATGAAATCCGCGAGGTCGTTGCAGCGGGAGCAGCCGATCTAGGCGAGAACTATGTGCAGGAGATGGTTGCTAAGCACGAGGCTCTCGCGGACTTGTCCGGTGTCCGGTGGCATGCGATCGGCCATCTTCAGCGCAACAAGATACGACAGATCGCAAGCTTCTGCAGCCTGATCCACTCAGTGGACAGTACGCGGCTTGCCGACGAGATACAAGCCAGGGCAGCAGGGGCCGGGCGCACTCAGCCGGTCCTGCTTGAAGTGAACATAGCAGGAGAAGACACTAAGTTCGGTCTCGCGCCCGGCGACGTGGAAGCCGTGGCGCAGCATGTCAGTTCGCTCAATCATCTTGAGCTGCGCGGCCTCATGGGCATGACGCCATATGCAGCAGATCCGGAGGAATCCAGGCGGTATTTCCAGGCCCTGCGGGAGCTGTCGGAAAAGCTGGCGGCGAACCTGCCCCCCGGCAGCATGACGGACCTGTCCATGGGCATGACGCAGGACTTCCAGATCGCCGTGGAAGAGGGCGCTACCCTCGTTCGAGTGGGGACGGCGATCTTCGGCAAGCGCCAGGAGGCCTGAGGGCTGACTGGCCTTACAACCGGGGCACTCTTGGTCGCATGCAAGTCATCACAGTATGCCGGCTTCGGCCGGCGCTCGAAGCAAACATCACATACTATTTCGCTGCAGCACTCTGGTTTCGCCAGGAGGGACCCCACTGTGAGTCAGACCGTCTGGGAGCGCGCGCTCGATTTCTTCGGCCTTGGTCTGGACGATGGATACCACCGTCACTCCGCGATGCGGTCGGAGACCGTACACGAAGAGGAGCGAGACGAAGGCGTCTACCACCTCAATCCACCGCGCCAGTCAACCGTCGCGGCGACCGTGCCCCTGGTACGGGCCGAACCCCGCAATATTGATGAGGCCACTATCGTCGCCGACGAGATCAAGCGACAAATCCCCGTGATCCTGAACCTCGAGGGCACCAATCCCGAAGAGGCGCGGCGGATCCGAGATTTTCTCGCAGGCGTCACCTATGGCCTCAACGGTTTCATGAAGAAACTCGGGAACTGGGTCTATGCCTGCTCTCCTTTCGATATGCCCATCGAGCGCCTGATCCTGGACGGCTCGCGCATAGGCGAATCCAGGTACGAGGATGACGAGTACGAGGACGAAGACACGTACTGAGCGCCCGGAATTGGGGCGATGGGCTTGCATGAGGTGTGATTGTGGCTGATTTCGCTTTTCAGCTCGGCGTTGTGGGTGCGGGGAAAATGGGGGGCGCACTCATTCGGGCTCTGGTGGCGCGTGAACAGATCGATCCAGCCCGGATCATCGCTGTGGACGCCGCCCCGGCCGCCCTCGAGCAACTGGCGGCTGACTGCCCGGACGTGGTCACAACATCGGACCTCGCGCGGGTTGCCGCGGAAAGCGAAGTCTTCCTGATCGCTCTCAAGCCTCAGGTCTTCGCTGATGCTCTTCAGCCCGTGAAATTCGCCCGGCCGGCGGGGCAGACGGTCCTGTCCATCATGGCAGGCGTCTCCATGAGCCGGATCGTGGAGTACTTCGGGCCAGAGACGCCGGTCATTCGGTGCATGCCCAACGTGTGCTGCGAGGTGGCACAGGGCGCCTTCGGCTACTCGGCCAATGAATACGTGCCGGACGATCACCGGGCGCTGGTGGGCAGCTGGTTCAATGCAATCGGCGCCGCGGAAGAGCTTCCTGAGAATCTCCTGGATGCTGTGACCGGGCTTTCCGGCAGCGGCCCGGCTTTCGTCGCCACTTTCATCGAGGCTCTCGCGGACGGGGGCGTTGCAGCCGGTCTCCCACGCGCCGTTGCCCAGAGACTGGCGGCGCAGACGGTGCTCGGCGCGGCCTCATGGGTTATGGAAAAGGGCGGCCCCGCACAGCTCAAGGACACGGTCTGCTCACCTGCCGGGACAACCATCACCGGATTGCGCGCGCTGGAGGCCCGGGGACTGCGCTCGGCAACCATCGAGGCCGTCGTCGCCGCCGCCGAGCGCTCGCGCCAACTTGGAGGATGAGCCGCCGGCCGACGCGGCGTCGCGAGGCTTGAGTTCTGCTCGCCACACCAGCCTCTGCGTCTGGCGCACTTCATGCTCCCCAGCAGCCCCCTGCAGAATCGCCCCCTCCGTGCATTGGCGCGGCCGGACTTGCTGCGTCTGGCGCTGGTCGTGGGTTTCGTCGCCGCGATCTTCGGCGTGGTTCACGGCCTGTCCGGAGCGCGTCGCTGGTACGTTCCCACCGCTTCCGTTCCCCTCCAGGGCGATGTGCTCTATCGTGCTGGGATGCTTCTCAAGTCGGTGCCGCTCGGAACCCTTCGCAAGCTGGCGCTGGATCCCGAAGACATCCTTCATTCCGGCATCGGCGCGTATGAGCGCCTCGCTCTGCGGGAGGACTCCCCGAACGCCTCGGCCATGTACCGGCTTGCGATCATCTACTCAAAGCGCGGTTTCCCTGAGCACGGCAGCTCGCTGTTCGACCGGCTCGTTACGCTGGACGGACAGAATGCAGACCTGTACTTCGCGGTCTCCAGTGTCTATGAGACGCGCGCGGTCGGGCGGGGTGAGCTGCTCAAGGCTCGCGATGTCATCGCTCCGCGGCGCGACTGGATTACACGTCTGGCACTGGTCGACTGCCTGCGCCGCGCAGGGGATGACAAGGCTGCGCAAGAAGTGATGCAGGAGATTGACCGGCGCACCCGCAGTTTCGCCTGGATTCTGGGGGCTGTGGCCCTGACCTACGTCGCTGTGCTCGTTGCGGGCGTCGGCTTCCTTGCGGTGGTGGCATACCGCAAGCTCTTCACAATCCAACCCGAACATGAGTTGCCTACGCCCCAGGTCTACTGGACGGTTCTTGAGGCCGTCGAGGCGACCGCTGTGCTCATCGCGGGCATGGTTCTGGCCGGGCTGCTCTCCGGGATACTCCTGGAGAAGCTGGACCTCGACAATCGCGCGACTTGGGCGGTGCCGGTGGCCGCGATTCTAACTTACCTACTCTTCGCCGCACCCGCACTGATCCTGATATTCCGCCGCACCGCCCGGCACACTATCCGCCCTCTGCGTGCGCTGGGCTTCCGCGGCCGGTTCCAGCTGACGCTGGCAAC
The DNA here is from genome assembly GCA_013314775.1 of Armatimonadota bacterium. Lineage (NCBI taxonomy): Bacteria > Bacillati > Armatimonadota > Armatimonadota bacterium. The sequence goes on from JABUFB010000016.1 coordinate 9,018, forward strand.
CACGGGTCTGCGCGCTTACTGCATGTTCGTGGCCGGCGCGGCGCTGGCCGCACTCGCCGCACGATGGCTGGGTGTCAGTCCCCTCGCGGCGAGGTCGCCCATCGAACTGCTCCAGTCCGCCCGAGGCCTGCCGGACATCGTCGCCTACTTCATCCTTATCTGCGTGCTTGCTCCGCTGGTGGAGGAGACGATCTTCCGCGGATACGTGTACGCCGGGCTGCGCACGCGTTTCGCCACGCCGGCGGCGGCTGTCCTGAGCGCGGGAATGTTCGCTCTCGCGCACCTGAACATGGCCCCTTCCGGGATGGCGGCGGTCGCTCTCGTCGGCGTCCTGCTGGCGTATCTTTACGAAAACACCCGGTCGCTGTGGCCCGGTGTGATTGTCCACGCATTCCACAACATGCTGGCGTTCCTACTGATTCTTGGGGCGGGGATCTGACCCCCTGCCCGGCCGCCGTTCTGCGAGCAGAACAATGCCCACCGCAACCCTGAGACTGCGCGTGATTCCCCGGGCCCGCAAGGATGAGATCGCCGGCGAGCGCGATGGCGCCTTGGTGGTTCGCCTGAAGGCCCCGCCTGTGGAGGGTGCGGCCAACAAGGCGCTGCTGAAGTTCCTCGCTTCCAGGATCGGGGTCAGGCCCGGCGATCTGGAGATCGTTTCCGGGCACCAGTCGCGGGACAAGGTTGTCCGGGTTGAAGGGCTCAGCCAGAGCCAGGTCGACGCCGCCGTGCGCTGATCAGCCGCGGGGCTGCATGCACCGCACCGTCCCCGACCGGTCCACGAGATATAGCCGCCCCGGAGTTGCCGCGATCCCGTTGAAAACCGGCGGCGAGGACAGCCTGTATTCCGCCCGCTTCTCTCCTGTATTGGCCTGCAGTGCCCAGAGGACCCCGCCAAGCCGTCCCTCGAAGGCAGCCAGAGGGTCGTCAGCAGGGACAACATCCGGCGGGCCGGCGGCAAACAGGGTGTCGCCAGCTTTGGCCAGGGCTTGCACCCGGACAGGTGCCCGTAGCTGCCAGCGGCCGCCCGACGTCCCTGCGAACCTGAACGCGCGCCCAACTTTCCCGGTTACAGGCTCCGCAGCGACGGAAGTACCGTGGTTCTGGTGGCCCGAGACGTCTTTCGCGTCGCCCTCGAATGGGAAGTGGAGAACAAGGGTCGGGTCTTTCGGGCGCTCCCTGCCCGGGTCAGCGTACTCGGCTGCGATCTCCTCCGGCGACAGCGCCCGATGGTAGACGCGTACCTCGTCAATCAGGCCTCGAAATGCGAAAGGCGATTCGTACTCACCCACGCCGCTGCCCGCGTCCGCGCCGACTTCGCTCGCCTGACCGGGGGCGTTGCTGAGCAGCTTGCCCTGTGGCAGCGTGGCCGCGCATTGACCGTTCACCCAGACCTCAAGCTGTCCGCCTTCTCGCGCAACTCCCGCCAGGTGCGTCCAGCCGCTTCCGACTGGCTCCGGGGCGGTGACAGTGTATGCTATGTCAGCAACCCGGGTAACGAAACACGGCTTCCCGTCACGCAAGTAGAGGGCATATCCCCAGTTGAGCCCGCCGCGCGCGAAGACCGCACCGTCGGGGCCCTCGGCCTTCACCCAGGCCTCGACTGTGAGAGGCTTATTGGCCGGAGACAGGCTCGGCGAGTTCGCTACCGACACCTGCGAGTGAGAGTGCTTCGATGCAGCTTGCAGCAAGTAGCCTTCTTTTCCGGGGGTGAAATACACCTCGGGGTCCAGCATCTTCAGGGAGTCAAACATGCGCACCAGGTACAGCGTGTTCTGGTCGTGCACCATGATGCGGCCCCAGACCCCGGGCCCGAAGGACCAGAACGCCCGCTTGAAGTACGTGTCGTCCAGCATTCCACTGTGGGTGCGGATACGTTGCACGCCTCCGGTGGTGGGCTGCAGGTCCGGGCCGAAGGTCATGCCCCGCATGTACACCCGCACACCGTCGCCCTGCATGATGTCGGTGAGCGCGCCCTGCGCCGGGTTCAGATTGTCCTTGAACTCTTCGAAGGGCGTCTCAGGGCCGTCAAGGCGCCGCTCATGCACGGGCTGCCCGGTTCGAATGTCAACAGCCAGCACCCGGATGCCCCCATCAAGATGAGACGACCGGCCAGCGGCGACATACGCCAGTTCCCGTCCCTCCGGGTCCTGCTGTACCAGTACGCTCCCGTGCAGAGGCCATACCGATTCCAGTTGGCCGAAGACTCCGATGCGCCGATCCTCAGGGGCAAGTCGCAGCTTCCAGGCGAGCGCCCCGTCATCGGCGCGCAGGCAATACAGGTAACCGTCCGCGGACCCGAACAGGAGCAGGCCGTCGTGCCATGTCGGCGGCGAGTCAATGCGCGCGCCGGCCGCGAAAACCCACGCGCGCGAGCCATCGCGGGCATTCAGGGCGACCACATGGTGCTGATCTACCTGGGCGACGAATACCTTATCCGCAGCCACGACTGGCGCAGTGAGCTTCCCCCCAATCTCCGCCGTCCAGGCATCCACCAGGTCAGGCGGAACCTTCGCCTCGGTGGTCCCGGAGCGCATATTGTCGCCCCGGAAAGTAGGCCAGTCAGTCTCGTGGGCGGGTTGTTGCGCCGTCTGTGCCCAGTCATACGCCGGGCCGCGCTCGAGCCAGGGGCCCGGTTGTCCTGCGGGGGGGCGCAACGCCTGGGGTATCTCGGGAGCCAGGGCGTTGAAGCCGTTGAGCTTCTCTTCGATGTAACAGACACAAGGGTGCGGTGGGGCATAGTAGATGCCATTCGCCGGCATCATACCCAGGTGACAGGTCCCGCGCACCCAGTTGTTCACCGAGTGCCGGCCATTCTCCAGGTCCAGGAACTCCGAGCCGCGCCGGCTGGTGATGACGTACCGCGTCGTGGCTTTGTTGCGGTAGCAGCGGTGGTGATGCGGGGCCGAATACACGTTACCAGTGGCCACCTGCTTTTCGATCTTTCCCGTCCGGAGGTTATAGCCGTTCAGCATGAGCGGCCAATTATTGCGGGCGGTCTTGCCCTGGCTGAGGAAGGATACCTGCCCGAAATCAGTCCCCCACGTCCAGACCAGGCCGTCGATAACGAATACATCCTCCCACTGGAACCAGAGCCAGCCGATGTCGCGCTTCGGCGTTGACCAAAGTCGCTCCCCCGTATCCGCCGAGAGCGCGATCAACTGGTCCCGTCGTCCGTGGAGCACTACTTCGTCCTTGATAATTACCGTCCCCACGGTCGTTGCAGTGCTCTTGTCTTCCACCTGCGCTCGCCAGAGTTCCGTCCCGGTCGCGAAGTCCAGGCAGACCAGCTCTCGCCCGTCAATCAGACAGATGCGCCTGCCGTCCGTAGCCGGGTTGAGGGCCGGGTCAACAGGGGTCTCGGGCTCCTGGCGCCACGTGGGGAAGTATTCCATGCTCGAGCCACGGTAAGTCACCGCCGACTGCCACAAATGCTTGCCCGATTTCGCCTCAATCGCCACCAGTCTCAGCCGCCCGTCCTCGAACACCGACAGCAGCAGCACGCCGTCCTGATAGAGAATCTCCCGTGTGTCTTCAGTACCCGGGTATGTCTGAATGACTTGGCCCGTAACCGCATCCAGCTGGCTCACCGCCGCGTGGTAGCCGAGGGTCACATAGACACAGTCGTCCGCTGCCACAAGGCGCCAGGGCAGGTTCACCGGGAGATTATCCGGGCGGTCGGTGAACCAGGAGTCCTTCCACTCGCGCCACCCCCAGCCCTCGATTCGCACTCGCCATAGAAACATGCCGTTGAAGGCATCCAACGCCACTAGCGACCACTTGTCAGGCAGGTCGTGCTGGCCGGTGAGGCTGATCGGCGCCTCGTCCACGATGTAGAACAGGCGGCCTTTGGCCGTGACGACGGAACTCACGCTGGAGTCAGTGTCATGTGACCGAAGCCACAGGGGCCCGTTGAGCCACTGGTAGTGTTTCGGAGGGCCCACGACCGTATCTTCCGCGACCGGGTTGCCGTCTGCTCCGTGCAGGAAATGGGTCCACTCGTCGATCTCGGCGGGCCAGGGCTTCACCAGCTTCCGCCAGGTAGGGCCCTCGCGGATATATGCGACCCCATTGGGGGCCAGCACGCGCAGCATCTCGGCGTCCTCAGGGGGCTGAGTGGCTTCCACCACGATCAGGTTCACCAGATTCTCGGCGTAAGGCAGTCTGCCGCCCGACCATTCATCCACCGACACAGGCCCGTATAACCCGAGGTCTCGGATGTGCTCACGCGCGGCCCGGACCTTGGCAGCATCACGCTCGAGCCCCTGAACGATGTAGCTCTCCTTAGCTCTGAGGGCTGCGGTCAGCTCGCCGGTGCCACAGCCTACATGCACGATGACCCCGCCACGAATACCGGTCTCATTGAGGATTCGGACCGCCAGTTCTTCCGGCTGCGCAGCAGCGGTGCAGGCAAGCAGGAGGAGGTTCAGGCTCCAGGCCTTTCGCAAATCACACGCTAGCCGGGCCATGCGGTGCTCCTTCCGGGACGTCCCGCCTCGCCCCTATCTGTATTTGAGGTGGATTTCCAGCTTCTCCAGCGCGATATTCTGTGCGCAATAGGGTATCCGATGAATGATGTACACGTCGGCCCGATTCTGCCCCAGGTTGCAGGCGCCCGGCGGGATCCGGAAATCCACTCGCAGCAGTTTCTGGTCCGGGTCCACCGGATAGCGCCCGGTGCCGCCCGATGCAGGCTGGGGAGCGGGGGAGAAGATCTGCGGGTCCTTCCAGTCGTGGTCCACCGTCACCGTCTCCAGTTCCACCCCATTGAATCTTGCGCCAAACTGGTCGCCCTCGCGTGCGCCGAAGATTATCGTGCGCAGGATTAGCTCCTCGACTGAATCCGCAACGTCGCGCACCGGGTCGCAGATATGCACATCCAGCGGGGCGGCGGCCCCGTCGTTCCTCAGCTGCAGGGGCAGCGGCGAGAAGGCATTGCGGTTGAAGTACCCCTCGGCCCAGGGATACCCGCCGCGCCGCTCCACCGCGAACACCTTGTCCTCGCTTGCGAGGGTATGCGGGCTGCCGACCTCGCAATACGCCTGTCCCTGGGCGTGGTGTTGGCCCTCGTTGAACTCAGCGCGTCCCCAGCGGTTGGCGATGTACTCGTGGCACATTTCCGGAGACGCATTGGCCCAGTTGAAGGTGGCTACACTGTGGGCGCCGCGGGCCCACCAGTTCCCGAACACGCCGCGCAGGAACTCGATGCTCTGAAAACGGTATCCGTCGGTGGCGTGGTGGTCGTCAAAACACGGCTGCAGCTTCACATTGCAGCCCGCTGTGGCTCGTGAGAAGCCCTCGATGTCCACGTTCATCGACCGAGAACCCAGGGTGAGAATATCCACCAGTCCCTCCTGCGCCCAGGTCTCGACGTCAAACCCGTCCGCGCGGCAGCCGTCCAGCGTCTCCGGGATGCGCGTGGCCAGCAGGTATGGCCTGCCACGCTGGAGCGCGGCGTCCTGCAGCATCTGACGCACCATGCGGACGAACTCGGTCACCTCGCCGCGCAGCTCCCACTGGCGCCCAGGCGGCAGGCAGGGGATATGCCGCGCAAAGTCGAGCTGGAAGCCGTCAAAGTCGTACTTCCCCGCAAGCTCGCGCAGGATGGCCAACTGGTACTCGCGCAACTCGGGGCACGCGTAGTTCCACAGGCCCTGCCACCACCAGGTCTTGATGACCCAGTCGGGGTGCTCTCGCTTCACCGGGTTCACTTGATCCATCATCAGGCCCATGCCGGGCTCGAGTTCTTCGGTGGGTGCGAGATCGACTTCGCTCACCCGGTGGTTCCAGAAAGCCTCCAGACCGCGCGAGTGAGTAGCCCTCAGCAACTCTGCGACCCAGTCGATTCCTTGGTCCCACCAGAGCCTGATTCCAGGGTGCTCCATCCGCGGGAGCACTTCGCTGGGGTACATCGCCCAGCTTCCGGCGCCGATGTCCCAGCAGAGGGTGTCCACCTGCGAACCGGGCTGGTCGAAGTAAGCGAAGCGGAACTCCAGCCACTCTTCGAAGGGGGCTCCCAGTTGCCCGTGGGCGTCATACTGGACGAAGATACGCCGTCGGCGATTGACGGCATCGGAATGAGCGGCTGACAGGTTCACCGGTACCGCCTCCCCGGGGATGGGTGATGGCGTGCGAATCCACCACTCAATGGTGGATCTTCCACCACTGAGTGGTTGATTTGCACAGATCGGCTCTCACTACAGCCCCAACCGGCGGCGGACTGCCTCCGACTCAAGCTCGCGAATGGCGTCCCGCGCGATCCAGCGGGCACTGCGCGTGCCTTGGTCCAGGATGCGCCGGGCGCACTCAATAGCGGCCGCGTTGAGCGCCGCATTGCGCTTGCCCGTGTTGCGCAGGGCCCAGTTGACTGCCTTCCACACGAAGTTCCGCTCATCCCAGGCCTCGCGCTCCATGATGTCCAACCAGCCGACAAAGACCTCATCCCCGGCCGTCTTGTCATGCACCGTCAGTCCCGCGATGAGTGCGAAAGCGGAGCGCTTCACGAACTCCTCCGGCCTGCCCGACCACTCCACCACTTTGCCATACGCATGCGGGGTGCGGTCGAACAGGTTACCGCAGCACTGGTCGCAGATATCCCAGGAATCGAAGTCCTCAGCCCAGCGATCCATTTGCGCAGGGGTTACCTGGGCGGGGTCATCCACCATCGAGGCCATCATGCGCGCTTCGTGGATCTCCGTGTCCCACAGGGCGAGCGCCAGTTCGTGGTCGTTGCGGTATGCCCGGGCGATCTTGCGCTGGACCGGGACCCTCACGCCCAGCGCCCGGTCAGTCCTGATGCCGAACCGCGCCATGCCCTCCAGGTCCTTCGGGTTCGCATTTGCCCGCAGTTCGCCGAGGGCCGCTTCCAGCCGTTCCGCACAGGTCATGGCGTGTCACCCCCTGGGCCGAGCACTACGATTTCCCGCAGGCGCACGATGTTGTCGGTCATGTTGGGTCGGGTAAAGAGGACCCGCATCGTCTTTGTGGTCACCGGCTCGAACTCCAGGCGAGGATTGACCTGGAGGACCCCCGGACTTGTCGCCACCGTCCGCCAGCCATCGCCTTCAGGAACCTGGATTTCGAAGCCCTGGGGGACATACTGGAGCTGGTCGCCGGAACCTTCGTGGCTGTAGAAGTACAGGCCCACTTTGGATATCGTGCGCGGTTCGGGGAAGTCCAGTTGAAGCCAGTGCTGTTCCGGTCCATCACCTGACAGCCAACGGCTCAGCTGGTCGCGGGTGATGAGGCCGTCGATGGCCCCGTGTGGAGCATAGCCACCCTTGCCGAAGTTCGAATCCGCGGATGCGATGGTTCCACTCTCCGCAGAGGCCAGGTTCGGCGGCACAAAGGTGCCATAGTCTGGAAGGCCGCCCAGTTGTTCCAGCATGGCCCGCACCCGTTCCCCGGCAAGCCGGCGTGGGGGCACTCCCTCCAGGAGGCACAGGGCCGCAGCACACCCGGCGGCTTCCCCAAGGGACATGGTGGTGCCCATGACTCGGACCGATCCGTGGGCGACGTGATCCACGCTGACTGGACGCCCGGCGACAAGCAGGTTCTCCACCTGCAACGGCACCAGGCATCCGTAAGGGATGTCATAGGGCCTGCCCGGGCGCGCGCCCGAAGCGTCGCCCGTTCCGTCGGGGGAGTGAATGTCAATGGGGTAGAAGCCTCGCGCGATGGCGTCCGGAAAAACCGCGCCGGACAAAGCCTCCTCACCCGTGAGTGTGTACTCGCCGATGATTCGTCGGCTCTCTCTCACACCGATGAACTCGGCGGTGCTGGCGAGATAGCACTCTTCACACCCGGGCACGTATTCGCGGAAGAAGGGCACGAGGTCCAGCGCCTCCCGCAGGGCCTCCACGTGGGAATAGGTGAGGTCTTCCACCTTGAGCCCGTCCACTTCCGGCACGTTGATCATGTTCACATTCACCGCACCGTGGGCGCCTATGACTATGGGCTGGATCGCGGCTCCCCCGGCGAAAGTGGCCTTATAGTTGCCTTCGCTTCGGGCCTTGCGGATCATCTCGGGGATGTCCTTTACCACCGGCATCAGACGCGCGGTGTCCACATTGGCCAGCAGGAAGACCAGGGTCTGGGTCTGGGTCTCGTCATCGCGGCCGCGGCCAATCTCGAAATGGGCGCCCGACCATGCCGCGACATCCCCGTCGCCAGTGCAATCGATCACCATCTTCGCACGGATCGCCTGGGGCCCGGACTTGTTCTCCACGATGATGCCACGGCAAGCCCCATTTTCCACGATCGCGCCCACGGCGAGGCTGTAAAGCATGAGTTTCGCGCCGGATTGTCGCATCATGTCCAGGAGCACATACTTGATGACCTCGGGGTTCCAGGTTTGATCCGGGCCACCGGTTGCCTTCAGCCGGTCCACGAACTCTTTCGTGATGCCTTGGGTCAGCCCCAGGTTCATTGCGGGTGGAACCAGCCCGAGAGTGGCCATGCCGCCGAGAGAGCCGGATCGTTCCACCAGGAGGACATCGGCGCCCATTCTCGCAGCCGTCACCGCCGCCGCGACGCCGGCCAACCCGCCGCCCACCACCAGGACTTCAGGCGTGGCAATCACGGGCGCGTCCACACAGCGCCGGATGGTTTCACCCGTGGGCTCAGGCCGCACGACCTGCAGCGCTGCCTCCGTGCGCACCCGCGGGCGTTCCGGGGCAGTGCGGTTGCGCTCGTCTCCTGCCTCCCGGGCCGTTCTGATGGCCTCTGAATCGGTGCCGATCAGTCTCGGGTTGTCCACGATCACCTCCGCCGGCCGGGGGCGCGTGAGTACCGGGATTTGCAGGCCCATGCGCCGCACGTCAGACAGGTCCACCCCCGCAGCCGCTGCATTGGCCAGGGCAACCTCAACCGTGGTCCACTTTCCCGGCTCCAGTGTGGCTGGTCGGAGGTACTCCGTATCCCGGTTGCCCACCACGAGATTGATCTCCACCGCGTCAGCGCCGGGGTTGAGCAGGTCCACGGCGAGGGTCTGGTAAGGGGTCCAGTTCCGGTAGCGCAAGCCATTGCGGGCATCGCGGGCCTCCACCATGCCCACGCCGTCCGCGGAAGGGTGGAGCATAAACCGGACGCGCATGGCCCCGTCGCCTTCAGTGCGGGGCTCGCGGACCGGCTCCACCAGGGCAAGGCGTACCCGGGAGGCGAACTGGTCAGCGTCCGCCCGGGTGTCCAGGGGAGACAGGAGGGTGACCTCCTGCGCGTGTGAGATGCAGAGACAAAGCAGGGCCAGCAGTGCGAGGGAGTGCTTCACGGCGACCTCCTCAGATGGCGCAGATGCGCGGGAGGAGGTTTCGCCGCGGGGTCACGGATTGCCTTCCGGCGGAGCCGTCGGGTGCTTCATCTCGAAGGTGCCCTCATCACCGAGAACGCCGGCAAACCCTTCGCCGGTCAGCCAGTCAAGCGCCCGCTGGTCGCCCTTGAGATAGGCGTCCCAGAAAGCCACCGAGCTCTGCAGAATGATGTCGTGGTGCACGGTATCCTTTGTCCCATCGCCGCGCCTGCGGGCACCGGAGAAGACCATGTGGTCGCCATCCTGCAGGATCAGAAGGTACTGATCGGCCCGGGTGATGTTGTCATACGGCACGCGACGGGCTTCGGGCTGGGTGTCGGTGACGATGGACGAGTCTGCGGTGCCGGTCATGTGAAAACAGGGGGTGGCGATTGCGCCGTACGCTTTGGCCGGATCGCTCTTCCCCATGGGAGCGGGGCTCATGGCAATGGCGGCCTTCACTCGCGCATCGCCGAAGCTGAACTCTCGGTTGCCAGGCAGTGGGAATACCTGACCGATGGCCATGAGGGTGGTGTGCGCACCGAAGGAATGCCCGGCGAAGCCGATGCGTTCCAGATCAAGCCTCCCGTGAAGCACGGGGTCAGCGGCCTGTAGTGCCTCGAGCTGGTCCAGCGCGAACTTGATGTCGAAGCCGCGTTGTATGGTGTTCTGCCCATTCGCAGCGGCTTTCATGCTCGCCATCGGGTCTGCCTGTCCACGCCACGCGGCGTCGTCACTGCCCGGATGCTGAATGTGGACGCACAGGTAACCCCAGCTCGCCCAGTGTCGGCCCAGGTACTCGTAGCCGCTGCGAGTTCCCCCGAGACCGTGGGAGAAGACGATCAGCGGAAGCGGGCCGGGCGCGCCTTCGGGGACATACAGGCGCACCGGCATGACGCGGTCGCGCGCGGTGTCGGTCCAGTCTTGCTCCATGACGCTGACGATGTACGGCCCTGGCTTCGAAGCGCAGGGAGTGGGTTCCGCGCAGGCGCAGCCGAGGCAGAATGTGAGGGCGATGAGGCCAGGCATCCAGCGGTGCATGGGTGAATACCCCTCAAAATCAAAGGCAGTTCCGGAGGATCTCACGCATACATGGACGGATCAAAGAAGATGAAGTTCAGGGCGACTGTACTCGGTGATGAGAGGGACGGCGGGTTGCGGGCCGCCTTCACGGTCCGCAGCACTCTTGGCTGGAGGCCTTCAACCGCGTGCTGCAGCGCGGGGCGACGTGTCTGGCGGTCATCTGCCCACGGGGCTTCCCAGCTTCCAGCCACCGTCCGCGTGCTCGATCTCCACGATCCAGACCCGCTCATTGGGCGTGGAGTTCGGCCTGTGGAAGCTGGTATACAGCTTGCCGTCGAATCCCCGAAATACGCAGTTGTGGCCACCGTCCTGGGCGATGACCGGCTCCGCCGACTGCTGGTAGGGTCCGGTGATGGTCGGCGCAGTGGCGAACCCGGTGCAGTAGCCGTCTCTGGCATTGAAGCTGGACCAGAACAGGTTGTACACCCCGTCGCGAAGAATCATCATCGGGCCGTCGATCACGTGATTGCACCAGGTGGCGGACTTGCCCCGGAACAGGAAGTGGGGCGTGCCAGTGAGTTCCGAGTAATCCGGGGCGATACGCTGGGCCCACATCTCGCCGATCTCGCACTGCACCCACTCGTGGACGTAGATGAACCACTCGGTTCCGTCGGCATCAGTGAACAGATGGCCGTCGAGGCACTCCCATTCCGGCGGGGTCAGGGGCCGGTCGGAGAGATTCACGAACGGGCCCAGTGGTGAGTCACTCACCGCCACGCCGGTGCCACGGCAGGTGGTGTCGGAGTTGCCGGAGTAGAAGAGCCAGAATCGCCCCTTGCGGTGTACCATCTCGGGGGCCCAGAACTGGTACGCGGCCCAGGCAGGGTTCTCCTGGCGCTGCAGGATGAACCCGTGGTCGGTCCAGTCGATGAGGTCCTGCGAGCTGTAGCAGCGGAACCCGCCGGTCTCCTTGCCCCAGAAGTCACCCGTGGAGCCGGTGAGGTAATAGGTGCCCTCGTGGGGCATGATCCACGGGTCGCGCATGTGAATTTCGCTGGCGAGCATCGGCGAAGCCCTCCCGTATGTCTCTCAGTCCAGCTGCAGCACCGCCATGAAGGCCTCCTGCGGAACCTCCACATGCCCCACTTGCTTCATCCGCTTCTTGCCTTCTTTCTGCTTCTCAAGAAGTTTGCGCTTGCGCGTGATGTCGCCGCCGTAGCATTTTTCCAAGACGTCCTTGCGTAGCGGCTGGACCCGGGTGGAGGAGATCACCCGCCCGCCAATAGAGGCCTGGATTCGCACCTCGAAGAGCTGCCGCGGGATGGTCTCTTTGAGCTTGCTGCAGATGCTCCGGCCGCGCCTGTCCGCGAACTGACGGTGGGTGATGACCGCAAGTGCGTCCACCGGGTCGCCGTTGATAGATATCTCCACTTTCACCAGGTCGGACTCCTGGTACCCCGCGAGCTCATAGTCCAGCGTTGCATAGCCCCGGGTCGCGGACTTTAGGGCGTCGTAATAGTCCACAATGATCTCGCCCAGGGGTAGTCGGTAATGGAGGGCCACACGGTCCCCGTACAGGTAGTCCATCCTGTCGAAGACACCCCGCCGGTCCTCGGAAAGCTGCATGCAGGCTCCGACATACTTCTGGGGGGACATAATGGTCGCGTTCACAACAGGTTCTTCAAACACCTCGATCTCGCCGGCGTCCGGAATCTGCGCAGGGTTCTCCACCTCCAAGACCTCTCCCCGCTTGTTCATGATCCGGTACACGACGCTGGGCGCGGTGGCCACGAGGTCCAGGTCGTACTCGCGTTCGAGACGCTCCTGCACGATCTCCATATGCAAGAGACCCAGGAATCCACAACGGAAACCGAAGCCCAGGGCCGCGGATGTCTCCGGCTCATACTTGAGCGAGGCGTCGTTCAAAGAGAGCTTGTCCAGCGCATCCTGCAGGTTCCGGTAGTCCGCATTGTCCGTCGGGTACAGCCCGCAGAAGACCATAGGCTTCGCGGGGCGGTACCCCGGAAAAGGCTCGGTCGCGGGGTTTTTCGCGTGGGTGATGGTATCGCCCACCCGGGCATCCTTGACTCCTTTGATGTTGGCCATGAGATATCCAACATGCCCGGCAGGCAGGGATTCCGTGCGGCTCATGGCGGGGCTGAATACCCCGACCTCGGTGACGTCGAACTCCTTACCCCCGGCCATCATGCGGATGCGGTCGCCGGGCTTCACGAGCCCGTCCTCTACCCGAATATAGGCGACCACGCCTCGGTGCTGGTCGAATTCAGAGTCAAAGATCAGTGCCCGCAGCGGGTCGTCATCCTTCCCCGATGGTGGCGGCACGCGGTCCACGATGGCCTGCAGGAGTTCCTCGACACCTTCCCCCGTCTTTCCGGAGGTGAAGACGATCTCATCGGCATCCAGGCCGAAGGTCTGCTCGATCTCCTCGCAGGCATGATCGCGGTCGAACAGCGGCAGATCGATCTTGTTCACGACCGGGATGATCTCGAGGCCCTCTTCCAGCGCGAGATAGGCGTTTGAAACCGTCTGCGCCTCCACGCCCTGGCTGACATCCACGAGGAGCACTGCGCCCTCGCACGCGCGCAGTGCCCGGGAGACCTCATACTGAAAGTCCACGTGGCCGGGTGTGTCGATGAGGTTGAGCAGGTATGTCTCGCCATCGGCGGCCTGCCAGCTCATACGAACCGCACTGGCCTTGATGGTAATGCCACGCTCGCGCTCGAGGTCCATGGAATCAAGAACCTGGTCCATCATTTCGCGCTGGCTGATAGCCCCGGTGCGCTCCAGCATGCGGTCGGCGAGAGTGCTCTTGCCGTGGTCGATGTGAGCGATGATGCAGAAGTTACGGATGCGTTCCTTGGGTGTCATCGAGTGCGTTGATCGTCTCCAGCCCTGCAGCCAGTTACGGAGGGGGACTTCACAGGGAATGATTGGTGGTGAGATTGTAGCCGAATCTGCGGATTCACGCCAGTGGGGGAAGGCGCGAGAATGGCAGGCATTGCATCAAATGCGGGGTCTGGGGCCAATTGCCCCAGCGGGGTGCAGGGGCAGCGCGCCTGCGAAGTGTCCCTCAGGTCCTTCCCGCCGTTCGCCGCATCTAGTGCGGGCGACGATTACCGACGATCTGCCGGCTCTCGTCGCCCGTTTGGATGCGATGCTGTCGCAGAAAGAATAACCCCCTCGCCCTACCCCTCCAGTTCCCCAATCACTTCCTCGAAGGCGTCTATGCTCTCGTCGGCCTGCTCCTTCGTGATCACAAGCGGCGGGGCGACCCGCAGCACATTGCCGTGGATGCCCACCTTGCCGCAGACAACGCCCTTCTCTGCCATCCTGCGGATCACCTGGTTGGTGATCTCCGGCGCGGGCTCCTTCGTCTGGCTGTCCTTCACGAACTCCAGGCCGATGACAAGGCCCTTGCCGCGCACGTCGCCCAGGATATTGCTGCGTTCCTTGATGTCCTCGAAGCGCTCGATCATGGACGCGCCGACCGTTGCCGCGTTCTCCGCCAGGTTCTCGGTCTCCATGATGTCCAGAACCGCGTGGCAGGCGGCGCAGGCGATGGGGTTGCCGCCGCTGGTACTGCTCATCTCGCCGGATTCGAGGATGTCGAACAGCCGCGCTTCAGCCATGAGCGCCGCGGTGGGCATACCGCTGCCGATTCCTTTGCCCAGGCAGAGCATGTTCGGTGTAAGGCCCTCATGTTCGATGCACAGGTACTTGCCGGTGCGTCCGAAGGACGCCTGGACTTCGTCCACGATGAACAGCGCACCCTGGTCCGCGGCCCACTGCTGCACTCTCGTCAGCCACCCCTCGGGTGGGAAAATGAAGCCCGCGCCGCCTTGGTACGGTTCCACAATGACCGCGGCGAGGTCCCCGGTGGAGGCGGTCTGCATGGCATGGTCCAGGAAGCTCAGGCAGTGGAACCCGCAGCTTTCGGGCTTCATAGCGAAGGGGCAGCGGTAGCAGTAGGCATAGGGCGCATAGATGTGCCCTGGCATCAGCGGGCCCCACTGCTTCTTGGTGCCGATGCTCCCGGCGGCGCTCATCGCGGTCCCAGTGCGGCCGTGGAACCCGCCCCAGAAGGAGAGGATCTCATGCCTGCCGGTGAAGCGTCTCGCGAGGCGCATGGCCGCCTCAGTGGCTTCGGAACCGGTGGTGAGCATGAAGCAGCGATCCAGGTTCTTCGCGCAGGCGGGCATTGACTCCACCAGGCGCTTCGAGACGGTGATGCGCTCGGGTGTGGGGTAGGCATAGGGGCACATGAGCTTCGCCACGGCGTCCTGGATCATCTGGACGTGGTGGGGGTGGCAATGGCCCACATTGGTCACGAGAACGCCGCTGGTCCAGTCGATGTAGGTGTTCCCATCGACGTCTGTGACGATGCAGCCGGAGGCGCTTTCCCAAACCAGCGGGGCATGCCCGGCGTAGCCTTTGCACTCATACTGCTCGCCGATCTTGAGCAGTTCGGCGGATCTGGGTCCGGGGAGGTTGTAGTTGGGCATGGGGGTCAACTCCTGCAGAATGCTGCTCTGAATCGTTGGAGGCGAAGGGTAGTCGCGGGCAAGCCCGCGCCCACAATGAGGCCGGATGGATGCGCAGATCTGAAGGTTGGAAGAGCACTCAGAGATGTTACCAGCGCCAACGACGACAGGCATCGGCGTTGCAGGCGCAACCGCTTGCTGGAGAGCGCCTGCTCGCGGCTGCCCTTCGCCGTCCGCCTGCCCATCACACCTCCCGATACACCTTTCCACCCAGCACCGCGTCGATCTCCGTGTTCACCGTATTGGCGGGCTCGCGGCCTTCCAGACACGCCTTGATGTCATTCACGATCTTGTAGCGGATATCCCAGCCGGCTTCCACCGAACACCAGCCCAGATGCGGTGCGAGGGTCGCGCCCGGCTGGCTGAACAGCTTCATATCCGCAGGAGGCGGCTCGACTTCGTACACGTCGATGCCCGCTCCCGCGATCCAGCCCTCATCCAGGGCCTTCTCCAATGCCTCGGTGCGGATCACGCCGCCCCTGGACGTGTTGATGAGATACGCGGTGGGCTTCATCATCTGAAGCTGAGGCTCGTCGATCATGTAACGCGTCTCGTCGTTCAGCGGCGTGTGCAGGGTGACGATGTCCGCCTCTTTCAGCACTGTCTCGAGATCGTAGGTCTCCTCAATGCCCAGGGCGCCTTTCTGCCGTTCGTCGATGTACGGGTCGCAGACCATGATTTTCATGCCCACCGCTTTCATAATGCGGTAGACCCGGCCGCCTATGCGCCCGCAGCCGATGATGCCCAGCGTCGAGCCGAAAAGGCGGTGGATGTCGCCCAAAGGCGAGAAGTCCCACATCTGCTTCGCGCTGGAGTCCTCCAGGATGCGCCGACCGGTGAACAGCTTCCGGGCGCAGGCGAAGATGAGCGCAACCGCCTGCTCGGCCACTTCGGTGCAGCAGTAGTCGGGCATGTACGCGAAGCGAATGCCGTGCTTCGTGCAGGCCGCCACGTCCACGTTGTCATAGCCGATGCCATGGCGGATGAGCAACTTGCACTTCTCGCAAGCCGCGATGACCTCTTCGTCGAACTTCGCCATGTTCACGACGATGATGTCCGCGTCCCTGATCTTCTCAATCAGCTCGGACTTCGGCGCCAGCTTGAGTTGGTAGGTCTCGAATTCCACGTCGGGCATCTGTGCGAACAGGTCGGCCTCCCAGTTGAGGTCTACCTCGATGTAATCGGTAACCACGACCTTGGTCTTCGCCACGTTGTCTCTCCTCGGGTTTTTTCTCACGCGGGCAGCCGCGATTATCCGCGGAGGGCATGATAGCCTCGCGGGCGCCTGCGGGCAAGCACATCAGGCGTAATACTTCGCGTCCTCGATCACCGGCTCGGCTTCGCCCGCGGCCACCATCTGGGCAATGAGCCGTCGCTTCAGGTCCTGGCGGACCGCGTCGTAGTCCTTGCGCCCCACGAGATTGATCTGTTCGTGGGGATCGGCGTGCAGGTCATACAGGTAGCGCTCCACGTACCGGTCGCTGTCCGGCACCTGCCAGCCGCTCTTGTCCGGCGCGAAGACGCTGTACTTCCAGCGTTCGGTGCGGATCGCCCGGCCTACTTCGGACTCGCTGATCTGGATGAACACCTCGTTGGCCCAGTTCGCGTTGTCTCCCCGGGTGAGAGGCATGGCGTCGCGGCCCTGCATGGTTTCGGGTATCGGCAGTCCTGCCGCGGACAGCAGTGTGGGCGGCATGTCCACCAGACTCACCAGCTCAGGGGCCACGCGGCCTCTCTCGATGCCCGGGCCCGCCAGTACGCAAGGCGTCCGCACACAGCCCTCGTGGCAACTGCGCTTGTACTCGGCGTTACGGGTGCGGAAATGGCAGCCGTGGTCGCTGGTGAAGAGGAGCACGGTATTGTCCAGTTGTCCTGTCTCTTCGAGGGCCTGCACGATGCGTCCGAGGGCGTCGTCCAGGGCCTTCACGCAGGCATAGTAACCCGGCAGGCTCTTGTACCAGTCGCCGGGGCGGTTCTGCAGGTCCGGCGGGACCCAGGGGTTGAGGTAAGACTTCGCGTATCGTTCGGGCCCCACGAACTCGTCCATGTCGTTCTGGTGGTGGGGTTCGAGGTACGAGATGAAGAAGAAGAAGGGCCGGTGCCGCCTGGGATTGCGGATGAACTCCACCGCACGGTCGGTCTGGGCATCGACCCGATAGCCCTCGTAATGCACTTCCTGATTGTTTTCGTCGAACCACCGGGCGTCCTCGGGATGGGAGGTGAACTCCAGAACATCGGCCCCTTCCCAGTAACCGGTGTATCCTCCGCGACGCTCCACGGGCACCGGCTTGTCCACATCGCAGGAGAGATGCCACTTGCCCAGGTACCCCAGGTCATATCCGGCATCTCCGAAACAGTGGGCGAGGGTACGCTCGGACGCAGGCAGTGCCAGGCCATTGCGCCAGACAGAATGTGCGGTGCCATGTTTCCCGGTCTGCAGGCTGCCGCGAGCGGGCGCGCAGACGGGCTGGCAGGTGAAGGAGTGCTCGAATCGCACGCCACGCGCCGCCAGGGCATCCAGATTCGGCGTGAGGTTCATGGGTCCGCCATAGCAGCCGCATGTGTCCCAGCGCTGCTGATCGGTGAAGAATACGAGCACGTTTGGGGTGTCGCTCACAGGCCGTGCACCTCCAGCGGTTCGCGCGGGCAGAGTCGCTTGTCAACCCGGTTTCATCGCACCACGGTAGGATAACAGGCCCCGATGGTGAATTCAACCACGTGCGCCGCATTCCGCCACTCTTGGATCGGAGCCTTTCAGCATGAAGACCCTCGCCCTCTTGCTTCTGTCCGTCACTACTGCAGCCATCGCCGCGCTCTCGCCCATCTGGCAGGACGATTTCGACGCCCCGCTGCGCTATGAAGTCCACGGGCCGCGCTGCTGGACCCTGGGTGACGGCGTCGCCCTTTTCCGGCTGGGCGATGCCGAGGCCCGCCTTGTGGCCCTCACGCCTGCGGTCAGCGACTGTGTGGTGGAAAGTGAGCTCAATCTCGCCGAACGCACCGCCGGCGGGTGGTCCTATGCCGGGATCGGTCTGCTGAAAGACCCGGTCAATCACTGGCAGCTTTTGCTGGTGGAAGGCCCAGACGGCCGGCGCTACCCGGAACTGGTTGAGAAACTGAATGGAGAGCACCAGGCCCAATTGGGCGTCGGGTCGATCCGCGCCCGTCTGGAATCCACAACCACCGGCGAACTCGCGACCTGGCAGTACGGGCGTCGATACTTGCTCAGACTGGCGCTGGATTCCGAAGGCATTGAGGGGACCATCACCGACGTTGAGAGCGGGCAACTCTGGCAGCGCAGGTACTCCTTCGCCCGGGGGATTGCCGTGAAGTCGGGCAGGCCCTGTTTGATCGCCCACGGAAAGCGGGGCAGTTACGCGTATCTGCGCGCGCAGGCAGACCTGACCGCCCAGCCCGATGCGCTGGCGATCAAGGCGGGTGAGCGCACCGCCGCAGTGGTCGAGGACAGCGCGGGCACCGTTTCCGGGCCTCTCGCTGCCGCCCTGGAACGTGCGGGGTTCACGGTGACCCTGGTGGACTGGCCCACCATCGAGACCCACACCCTCCCCGCGAAGGGCCTGGACCTTCTGGTGCTCGCGGATGCCCGGAGAGTGCCCGTGGGTGCGAAAACAGCGGTGATGACGGCGCTGCACACATCGGGCAAAGTCCTGGCCGTGGGAGCGCCGGCGTTCAGAGAACTGACGTTCCTCACGCCCGAGGGCTGGCGCGGACAGCGGGACTGGACCCAGGCGTTCGCCGCACGGCTCCAACGCATCCCCATGCGGACAGAACCGGGGGACTGGAGCCGCTCGGCAATGAATCCGGCGCGGGAAGCATCTTTCGCGCCGGACCCGTCCTCGGGGGAGGGTGCGTGGAAGTTCCAGACCGACCTGCAGGGCTGGGACACGTTCTACACCGAAGTTGGCGACGCTTTCGCAGAGGACCGCGAACTGCTGGTCTTCGACGCGAAGAGTGAGGGTGCGGCGGGGCAGATGGTGGTGGAGCTGGTGGAGGACGACAAGTCGCGCTGGATCACTTCGGTGGACATCACGGGGGACTGGCGGACCTACGTCCTGCGCCCGGCGGATTTCCCGTACTGGGAGGATTCGGCCGCCCGCGGGAGGGGTTTCGCGGGCGATAAGGTGCGGCCGGGTCACGTCCTGCGCATCAGTCTGGGCATCGCCAGCAGCCACAACAGCAAGGTAGAGCCCGGGCATAACGCCTTCTGGATCAGGAACCTGTCCACCGCGCAGGACCCGGGCCTCCCTGCCCCCGATTTCAGCCTTTCCGACGTCCAGGCGCTGTGCCCCTCTTATATGCTGTACCCGGTGAAAGACGCAGCGTTTCTGGCTCCAGCGGGCGATGCCGGCGCCGCGCGCACTGCTTGGACGGGGGCGTGTTTCTCTCCGGTCTGGCGGGAGAGCGGCCGGGGCCTGAACCGTGGACGATCCTGGCGCTGGGTGCCGGTCCTGGAGGCTTACGATGCATCGGGCAGGAAGCTGGGCGCGCCGCTGTCGTGTATGGTCGGAGACGGAACCTGCCCGAACGCGGTGTGGGCGAACGTGGCCGTCGCTGACCCCGCGCAGGCTCTGGACCCACGGATTCTCAAGCCAGTCACTGACCTCGCTGTGCGCATGGCCGACGGTCACTTCCTGCTGGAGGGTGGCGCGGAGCTCTTCTCATACCTGCCGGGCGAGACTGTTGAGCTCGGGGCACAGGCCCTCAATGTCGGCCGCGATCCTGCGGACCTGGATGTCGCTATTGCGGTCGTGGATGCCTCGGGAGCCCGGGTCTTCGAAGCCCGAGAGACGCTGGCAGTCGATGCCGGAACCGCGCGCAAGCTACAGCGCTCCTGGAAGCCGGATACCCTCGACCGGGCGGGGTATGAGGTCACGGTCCGCCTGCTGGACGGCGACCGCGAAGTGGACCGCATCAGCCATCGCATCGAAGCCCTGCGCTCCGAACCCGCCAGGCCGGAAGAGTTCGTGCGGGTGGAGGGCAGTCGGTTCATGCTGGGCGATAAGCCCTGGTACTTCAAGGGCATCAACTACCGCCCCGGTTTCATGGCCGGGTATCCTCACCTGAACCTGATCGCCCGTGAATGCTATGACCCGGAGATCATCGAGCGCGAACTGGACTGGATGCAGGAGGCGGGCATGAATGCCATCAGCGCCATTCACGCGCTGATCCCGCCCGACCCGGAGTCGCCTCTGGCTTACCGCGACCAGCTTGATTTCCTGGAGCGCTGCGACCGCCACGGGATGAAGCTCTTTTTCATCGTCCCTCACGGCCGCCCGTATCAGGGCGAGAACGTCAAGGCGCTTATGGATTACATTGAGAAGGCGGGCATCAAGGATCACCCGGCGATCATGTGCTGGGAGCTCGCCTGGGAGCCGATCGAGAGCCCCTGGCAGGGCAAGCTCGATTTCATCCTGGAGGACTGGAACCGCTGGATCGTGCAGCGTTACGGGAGCATCGCCGCCGCCGTCGCCGACTGGGGATTCGACCCGCGTGATGATAGAGCCGAGAAGGTACCCGTGCCCACCGTCGAACAGTGCCGCGCTCATGGAGATTGGGACGTCTACGTCGCCGCATTCCGCCGAGCCTTCAGCGATCTGATCAGCGCGCGGTACCGGGACATCGTGCGGCCCCTGCGGGAATGGGATCCAAAACACCTGATTTCCTTCCGCGGGGGAGCCTGTGGGATTCCCCACGCTGAGCGGTTCGCACACATCCACAGCGCCGGCGCATCAAAACACATGGATTTCCTGAATCCCGAGGGCTACAACCTGCAGACCGGCGGCTGGGCCAAGCCCACGCCACCCGACGACATTCGCAAGGGCGGTCTTGTTACGCTCTATTACCGGTACGTGTCCCGGGAGAAGCCCGTCGTCTGGATGGAGTTCGGCTTCACGGTCAACGGTTTCCACCGGGAGTGGCAGCCGGACGACCTGTTCATCGACCCGGAGAAGCTCCGGCTGCAGGAGCAGGAGTACGAGGCCTTCTACTCCATGTTCATTGAGTCCGGCGCGCGGGGGGCCGCTCCGTGGTGGCTCCCCGGGGGCTTCCGTCTCGGGGAAAACAGCGACTTCGGCATCCTCGAACCAGACGGCTCTGAGCGCCCGGCAGCCAAGGTGGTGCGCAAGTACCTGCCGCTGTTCGACACCGTGCAGCACCCGGCTGCAAATCGCATCCTCGAGATGGACCTGGACGGCACTTATCCGGATTCCTGGCCACTGCTATCCAGTGCCTATCTGACCGCGGTGAAGGCGGGGCAAGTTCCGGGGCTGACCACCGCAGGAAACGGGACCACATCCGCTGACTGTCCATTGGTCGCGGTGGGCAATGTTCCGTGCAATGGGCACAATCCGCCGATCCACCTGAACGCTGAGTTCAACGCGATCGAACTGAAGATCGGGGACGGAGACTGGCAGCGGGTGCGAGACGGCCAGGCCCTCGAAGCCCCGCGCGGCGCGAGTGTGATGTGCCGAGCCAGTGTGGGCAATCTCGGCGAAGCGAAGTGGCTATCGCCCGCGAATGCTCCCGATGTGGGTGGAGTGTACCTTGCCGGCCGGGAGGAGTACGGCATGCCTTTCGCGGCGCCGATTGTCTCGGACACGCCCTATCTGGCGGATGCGGGGGTGGCGCCCTTCCAGTTGATCCGGCAGGTGACAGGGGATCGGATGGTGTCTTTCGAGATGCTATCAGCGGGGAGGGTGTTCTTCGGCGAGCGCCTCACAGTGACGATCAAGCCGGGGGGATAGCGCAGGCGTGGTCGCCCGGCTCACTTTTCCGGCACGATCACTGCCGCTTCGGTCTGTGCGATGACCCCGCCCGACATGTCGCGCACGGTTACCCGGATCACGTGCTCGCCGGGTGACAGCGCGTCAGCGTTGAGCGGGAAGAACCAGGCGGGAGTCGTCGATGTCGCCCGGAAGCGGCCGTCCATCTCGAAGGTCACCCGGTCCGGCTGGAGATTCGGGTCGAGAATCGCTTCAACCGTCACTCGTCCTCTGAGCGCCCCCGGCTCGCCGCCTTTGACCACAATCGCCGCTCCGTTTCTGGGCGGGTTCGCGCCGCCCGAAAATGCCAGCGGCACGGATGTGGGCTTCGCGGGCATTGAGGCTCCCGGCGTCGGTGGGCCTCCGGGGAGAGGTTCCGAGGGACCAATCAGCGGCGGGAAAGGTTGCGAGGGCGCAAATGCCACCGGCGCCTCGGCGGTTCCGGGCAGCACCACTGATGGGCCGGGCGCGATGCCCCCGTCCACCTTGCTCAGGAAATGCGGGGACGACACCAGCGCGCGGTATGCCGCGAGTACCTGTTCATCCGTTGTCAGGGAGTAGTCGTTGTGTGCAAGTTCCTCGCGCACTGCGTCCACCGAGAACCAGTTGATCATTCGCACCCGGGGGAACCGGGTCTGAATGCTCTCGTACATGCGGCGCATTTCGCGGATCGCGAAATCCACGGTAGCGCTGGCCGCCGCCTGGCAGTAATGGGTAGCTGCATACTCGCCAATGGCGATGGGCTTGCGGTCGGCGTACAGGTTGTAGATGAACTCGAGATGCTGGACCGCGTTGTCCACCGCGCGCTTGGTCACATCCCCCGAGTGATAAACCACGCTGTAAACATTGACGCCCACCCAGTCCACGTATTCGTCGCCGGGATAATAGAGGGGGATGGTGCTTTTCGGGGTAGCGAAGGGGCACCAGATCAGGATCGCATTCGGCGCGCCCCGGTAGAAGGCCTCGTATACCATGCGCCACTTCTTCACGTACAGGTCGGGGTCGCCTGACCAGGCTTCCCAGTCCCCGTTCATCTCAGATGCGAACCGGATGAACACGGGCTCGCCGAAGTTCGCGCAGGCCTGCACCCAGCCGCGCAGGTATTCGTCGTCTTGCACCTTGTCCAGGCCTTCATTGGGCTCCCAGGCGATGTGCGGGGTGGCCCCGGCGCGCTTGAGCCTGTTCGCCCACTCGAAGGGGAAGGGCTGGCCATAGCCCACATATCGGAAGTAAGTGGCGTGCTTCTTGCCGGTGACGCGCTCGAAAGTCGCGATGTCATCCCGCGCCACGGGATCCATCTCGATGTAAGCACCGATGTAGCACCCGGTCACCGGTTCGCACGGTCCGAGTGCCTGGGCCGTGACGCTGCCCGGGATCAGCAGGCTGATGATCGTGATTAGCAGAAGTGGGATCATGTTCGGGTGTTGGGGCGTGTGAGCATTCGCCGCTCCCACAGGCAGGGATTATAGGCGGCGGCTTCTTGGGCCGTCAACAGGACCATACGGCTTTGTGGGACGTGTCCCGGCTGGAGCCGGCTACGCGCTCAGCGTGCCGCTCGCCGTGAGCCGTTGCCCCATAGCCCGCAGAGCGGGCGGCAGCCCCCGGATTCGCGCCCCACGATGCGCATTGAGCCCCCGAACGGCGGAGACAGGCCGTTCTCCGTGCAACGGATCGGCCGCCTCTCAGGGGCTTGGAGCCCTTTCCCCAGGGCCGGAATCCCCCGGCTTCCGCTGGGGGCTACAGGCGGACGGCTCCTGCCGGAGCCTCACAGCACACGGCGCGGCCCCAACACCATGGGCATCGGACGTTGCTCACACACGAGACCGGCACGCCTCTCACATAGCCGATGCCGCTGGGGTGTCAATCGCGGCCTTCCCCGGAGGTGGGCCGGGGAGTATGATACGTTGGTGAGTTTCAACCCGCCGGGTAGGTTGACGCATGCTCTGTGGGCGGGGTTCCGGGAGAGAGTATCCAATGGAGATCATCCTTGCCGAACACGCCGGGTTCTGCTTCGGCGTCCGGCGTGCGATTCACAGGGCTGTGGAAGAGACGCGCCAAAGGGGCCGCTTGTACTCGCAAGGGCCGCTGATCCACAACCGTCAGGTCGTCGACGGTCTGCGGGATGAGGGCCTCGAACCTGTGGAAAGCATCGAGGACGTGCCGCCGGGAGCCGCGGTGATGTTGCGCACTCACGGCGTGGGCCCAACGGTCTACCGGCGCGCTGAGGAGCGCGGGCTCGAAGTGATCGACGCCACGTGCCCCTTCGTCGCGCGTGCCCAGAAGGAGGCGTCGCGCCTGGATCAAGCCGGCTACCGGGTGCTGGTGCTGGGCGAGCCGGACCATCCCGAGGCCCAGGCAATCCGCGAGCATACCGGGGGGCGAGCGCACATCGTCCAGAGCCCGGGGGACGTGAACCCCTCCGCACTCACCAAACGGGTCGCCATCGTCTGCCAGACCACGCAACGGATCGAGGCCCTGCAGGAACTGGCCAGTGCCGTGCTGCCTCATGTGCAGGAGCTGGTGGTGGCGAATACCATCTGCGACGCCACTGCCCACCGCCAGGATGCCGCTCGGGCCATGGCGCAGCAGGTGGACGTCGTTGTAGTCATCGGCGGGCGGCACAGCGCGAACACCACGCGCCTCGCCCAGATCTGCGCGGACTCGGGCAAGCCTACCTACCATGTGGAGACTGCCGACGAGATCCAGTGCGCGTGGTTCGAGGGCGCCGGCAGGATAGGTATCACGGCCGGGGCGTCCACTCCCGACCAGGCGATTGAGGATGCGGTGCGGCGTATCCAACAGTGCGCGCCGGAATGCTGATCTCGGGGGAATATGCGTTCGAAATGGTCGCTTGACTCCGGTGAGGCGTTAGCTATAATGGCCGCAACATAGTCCCATCTACGGGCCCCCTCACCGCATCCGAACTGGTTATCACACTCCGCCGGGGCGCCCGTCGAGCGGTTGCGTGAGAGGCGGCTTCGAGGGATTCCCCAGGCGATGAATAAATGACCAGTGTGCAGCATGCGTGCGCCCGGAGTGTTCCAGCCATGGGCAGGCTGATTAGTGGTCTGAGGACGGCGTTGCTCGGCAGAGACACGCACCACGAGACGGCCAGTTGCCCGGCAATGCGGGTCACCGTCAAGTGCGCGAAGTGCGGCGAGATCATCTCCGTGCGTGTGGACAAGGCAAACGATCTCCTTGCCGAGTACGACGATACCAGCGATGCGGACGAACCCATTGCACCCAGCGGGTACGTGCTGCGCAAGGAAATGGTGGGACGCAAGTGCCAGAATCTCGTGCACTTCACCATGAGGTTTGACGGGCGCAGGCGCATCGTCGGCCATGAGATTCAGGGCGGGCAGTTCGTGGACTGGGAAGATACGGACTGATTTTTCGGCGATGAACGAACCCGCCGGCAACGGGTCGATGGCAGCCAGCAAAGACAACCGGGCTCCAGTCCTGCGACTGGGGCTCGTGTGCGTTATCGTCTACCTGTTCTTGATTGGCCTGCCCCTGGTCAAAGGCATCCCGCCGCTCATCGGCATCTTCGCGGGAAGCCTGATCCTTGCGGGACTGTCCCTGCTCCTCGTGGGCCTCGGTGCTTGCATCCCCACTACCGCCTGGACCGAGGCACTTCTTGGGGCGGCGTTCCTCGCCGCCTGGTTGGGGCTCACCCAGATCCCAGGCAAGGATCCCGCCCTTCGCTTGTATGTCGGCCCGGTGGGTACCCTCGCCTTCATCCTGACGTGTCTTTTCGTGGGCAAACTGTTAGCACGAATCGTCCGCGAGCGCGCCCTTGCGTTCCCGGTGGTGCTTGTGGCTGCGCTGGCTGATATCTTCACGGTCTTCTGGGGGCCAACCGGGCAGGCGCTGGAGAAGGCCCCGGCGTTGGTTCAGAAGCTCTCTCTGGCGATCCCCGCAGCAGGTTCCGCAGCGGGCGCCGAGGGAGCGCGGGGGCTTGCTTTCGTGGCATCCATGGGCCTGGGAGACTTCATCTTCCTGGCCTTCTTCCTCACAATCGCCGTGCGCTTCGGATTCCCGCTGGTGCCCACGCTGGTTGCGGTGATTCTGGGGGCCTGCATCGGAATCACCCTGGCCCTGGCGAATCCGTTCGGCCTGCCGGGAATGCCTCTGCTACCTTGGATGAGCGTGGCATTTCTTCTGGTGAACGCCCGCAATTTCCGCCTGTCGCCCATCGAAAAGCGGGACACAGCCATCGCAATCGGCCTGCTGGCGGTGCTGTTCGTAGTGGCAGCCCTCGCCTTGCGCTCGCAATAGCCCCGTGCTAATCTACACAGTCTGCGAATGACCGGCATCGGCGAGCTGCCGGTGCCATTGACTTACCCGAGGATGCGAAGGCGTCCCGCAAAGGAGCGGCGAACCGTGGCCGAACGCTACGAATTCTCCAGCATCGAGCCCCGTTGGCAGTCGTGGTGGGCTGAGAATGAGGTTTTCAAGTCCCACCGCGATCCCTCGCGCCCCAAGTACTACTGCCTGAACATGTACCCGTACCCCTCGGGCGACCTGCACATGGGGCATATGCGCAATTACATCATCGGTGACGTTTTGGCCCGTTTCCACATTCTGCAGGGCTACAGCGTCATGCACCCTATGGGCTGGGATGCTTTCGGTCTCCCTGCAGAGAATGCAGCTATCCTGCGGGGTATTCACCCGGCCGATTGGACCGCCGACTGCGTCGCAAAGATGAAGAAGCAGTTCGGCCAGCTCGGGATCAGCTACGACTGGGACCGCGAGGTAGACTGTTCTGCCCCGGACTATTACAAGTGGACCCAGTGGATATTCCTGAAGCTGTATGAGGCTGGGCTGGCATATACCGGCAAGGCCACGGTGAACTGGTGTCCGTCGTGCCAGACGGTACTGGCCAACGAGGAACTGGACGGCGATACCTGCGAGCGCTGCGGCTCCCTGGTGAACCCCGAGCAGGTGGACAACCAATGGTTCTTCCGAATCACCGACTACTCCGACCGCCTGCTGGATGACATCGAGCGCCTGGAGAACTGGCCTGAGCGCGTCCGGGCTATGCAGGCCAACTGGATCGGTCGCTCCTACGGGGTCTCCTTCCGGTTCGAGATCGAAGGGGACTTCGAGGACCTGGAGGTTTTCACCACCCGTATTGACACGCTGTACGGGGTCACCTACGTGGTGCTGGCGCCCGAGCATCCCATGGTGGCGGCCCTGACCGCGGGCACCGAACGCGAAGAACAAGTGCGCGAATTCGCCCGCAGCGCCATGCGCGAGGGTGAGGTTGCCCGAACCGCCGCGGACACGAAGAAACGCGGAATCTTCACCGGCGCCTACGCGATCCATCCCCTGACCGGCGAGCGGGTGCCCATCTGGGTGGGCAATTACGTGATCATGGGCTACGGTTCGGGTGCGATCATGGCGGTGCCGGCCCATGACCAGCGGGACCTGGAGTTCGCTCGCGAGTACGGTCTGCCCGTGCGCGTAGTCATACAGCCCGAGGGCGTCACGCTGGACCCGGACACCATGCCGGAAGCGTACGTCGAGCCGGGAATCCAGGTGAACAGCGCGCAGTTCGACGGCATGCCCTCGGAACAGGCCAAGGAAGCTATCGCCGACCATCTGGAAGCGCTGGGCAAGGGCAGACGTGTAGTGAACTACCGGCTGCGAGATTGGCTGATATCTCGCCAGCGCTACTGGGGCACGCCGATCCCAATTATCTGGTGCGATGACTGCGGCCCGGTGCCGGTACCCGAGGAAGATCTGCCGGTGCTGCTGCCGCCGGACGCGGACTTCCAGCCCACCGGCGACTCGCCGCTCAAGCGCCACCCGACTTTTTCCCAGACGACCTGTCCACGCTGCAATAAGCCTGCGCGGCGCGAGACCGATACCATGACCACTTATGTGGACTCATCGTGGTACTACCTGCGCTATTGCAGCCCGAAGCGCGACGACGTAGTCTTTGACCGCGACGACGTGGATTACTGGATGCCGGTTGATCAGTACGTGGGAGGCGTGGAGCACGCGGTGCGCCACCTCCTGTACAGCCGGTTCATCACCAAGTTCCTGAAGGATCAGGGCTACCTGAGCTTTGACGAACCCTTCTCGCGACTCTTCACCCAGGGCATGATCTACAAAGATGGGATGAAGATGAGCAAGTCCAAGGGGAACGTGGTGGGCATCGACGAGATGGTGCAGCGCTACGGTGCGGATACGGCGCGCGCGTTCATCCTGTTCGTCGGCCCGCCCGAACAGGATGCGGAATGGAGCGACAAAGGCGTCGAAGGTGCCCACCGGTTCCTCCAGCGGGTCTGGCGCTGCGCAGTGGATGGACCGCAATTCAACCCCGACTGGGCGAACTCACTGCCTGCCGAGCCGGATGATTCCGACCGGGCCATGCGCCGCAAGACCCACCAGACCATACAGAAGGTCACAGACGACATCCGCCGGATGGGTCTGAACACCATGGTCAGTGCGCTGATGGAGTTGACCAACGAGCTTCTGCCCTACAGCCAGTCGGCATCGGCGAGTGCTGCGAAGACCGCGATCTACTCCGAGGCGCTGGAGACCCTGGTGCTGCTTCTGTCGCCGGTCACTCCGCACCTGTGTGAGGAGCTCTGGGCGCGCATGGGCCGAGAGTCCAGTATCCTTCGCCAATCCTGGCCCGTCGCCGATCCCGCTCTGGCCGCGGCGGAGACAGTCACCGTGGTGGTTCAGGTGAACGGGAAGCTGCGGGACAAGTTCGAGGTGCCCGCAGGGTCGGACATGGAGGAGCTCAAGGCCCGAGCCCCCGAACTGGATGGGGTTCGCAAACACGTGGAAGGCAAGCAGGTCGTGAAGATCATCACGGTGCCCGACAAGCTGATCAACATCGTGGTGAGGTAGCCGGAGTATGCATTGGGGACTGGCGTCCGGCTCCGGGTTTCTCCCGGAGGCGAGGCCGGTCCCCCGTCCAGCCGTCCCCGGCGGGAATGCCACGGCTTCTGCATGCGGTGCTTGCAGCGGAGCACACCGCGCGTGGCTTAGGATGGCCCCCATCAGACGTGATGCGAGTTAGCCCGTCTCGGATTGTCTGCGCTCCGATCAGTTCCCCACGAACTCGTACGCCCCGATGTCCGGCGCTTTTCCCTGCGGCCGGGGGATGCCTGCGAAGTCCGCGTCCGTGTCTGTGTCACAGGCCGCATCGATGCAGACCGAGTCGGGCCTAAGGCGCAGGTCCAGGTTGGCCGCATCCAGTAGCCCCGGGTCTGCCGCGAGACTCCCCGGTTCCTTGCCGAACTCTTGCTGGTAGGCCCCGAACTGCTCCATGGTGTAGCTCTTTCCGGCGACGTTGATCATGACCCCCTGCGCCTGATACCACACGTTGCAGTCCATGATCAGGGCATCCACTTGCGGCCGGGTCCAGCTGGGCGCGTAGAAGGCGTTCTTCGTGGCTTCCAGGAATACGTTGTTGCTGACCACGATTCCGGTCGCGGGCGCAGGGCTGCCGTAGAAGCAGAGGTGCCGACCACTGGGATCAGGCCGCTGGGTATGTCCCCATCCGTGCCCGGCATTGATGCAGGTATTGTGAATGAACTGCACGTTCTCAGTGCGGGATGTCTCGGGCGCGTTCCAGTACTCGAAGGAGTACTCGCAGTTCCAGATGAGATTGTTGCGGTAGATGATGTTGGCATGCACCACGTTCGGTCCGTGGCTCTGGTTGGTGAGGGCCGCGTCGTATATCTCCCACAGCCGGCAGCGTTCTACAAGACAATCGTGGGCGTTGCCCCAGAACTCGATGCCGTTGCCGAAGCGCACGGTCCTTTCGCCACCCATCTGGTCCCCGCCGCCGATCCACCCGAAGTCGCAGTCGCGCACGACGATGTGGTGGGTGCTTCCTCCGCCGATCCCATGGGCTCCCCCGTACTTGAGTGCGAGATTCTCGTAGCACACGTACGACTTTCCACTCTGGTTGATCTGGTGGATTCTCAGGGCGCACTCGATCTTCGAATAATGAAGCCCTGGGTTCTCGGGGCAAACCATGAACACCCGGTGGGTACTTTCGTCGAACCAGTACTGGCCCTCCTGTCGCAGTTGGTCTCGCTCCCAGACCTTCACACCGCACAGTTGCTCGCCATTGAGGATGATGTTGCCCACATCGGCAGCAAACGTTGTTCCCTCGGCCTCGAGCAGGCTAAAGTCATCCAGGTGTAGGATGCTTCCGGCGGGCATCCGAGCGCCGAGGTATACGGTCAGCCTCGCGTGGTCGGTGGTCTCGGTGGCCGTGTAGAACTGCTCCACGGTGGTCCATTCGGTGCCGACGGCTTTGTCTCCCGGCATCTCGCGAGTGTATCGCGACCACGGCGGTCCCGGGCTCATGACCACGGGAGCCTGGACCTGGAAGGGAGCGCTGGCGCGGGCCTTGAAGGCCAGCCGATAGATCTTGCCCTGCTGGATGCTGAATGGCGAGAAAATGAGCTGGATGTGGTTTGCCGCTTCGCCCGGCGCCATGCACTCAATGCGCAGCGACTGCGGCGCGGATGCGAACTCCTCGCGGTCCAGAGAAGTGCGCACCTGGGCGCCCTGTTCGGTATGCACGCCCCAGCCGTCCATGCCCTCGGTGAAGCTTCCGTTGGGGAAGATGTCTTCCGCTGCGGTGGTCACCCGGGGTGGCCGGGTACCCCAGATTCCGCCGCCCTCATCCACCCAGTCTTCGGGACTGCTCTTGTCCACCGAGCCGATGAGCAGCGGCTTGTCACCCTCGCCATAGGCCGAGTAGGTGACGAAGCCGTCTTCGCTCCCGCTACAGGGGATGAGGGCCTCGCGCCAGGAGTCTCCCCGCTTCAACCGGATGATGTCGCCGGGCGCGAAGGCGTGGCCGTTCACCTTTGCAATGGTCTTCCAGGCTGTCCCAGGTGACAGGCCGTCGTTTTCATCGGACCCGGAGTTGGCCACGAAGTACTCGGTTCCCCAGGTCGCCGAGCCCAGCGCGAGCAGGGCCACAAAAGCCCCGATTGCAGAGAGTGATTGCTGCATGGAAGCCCTCCAGTCAGAAATAAGCGCTCACGGCGTGCAGAATAAGCAGGTCCTGAAGCGGGCGTGGCCAAATGCGTGTGCCACACTATGCCCCGCATGATGTTGTCTGTAGGGCCCATCGGGAGACTAGTACTCGGCTCCGAGCTCCATCAGGAGACGGTGCCTGTAC
The DNA here is from genome assembly GCA_013314775.1 of Armatimonadota bacterium. Taxonomy (NCBI): domain Bacteria; kingdom Bacillati; phylum Armatimonadota; species Armatimonadota bacterium. The sequence continues at coordinate 39,837 of JABUFB010000016.1, forward strand.
CCAATGCACTCAGTGCTGCTTTGGTTTCGCCGAAAGCAGCGGCACCCGCTGCGCGGGGTCCTGGGTTACAGCAGGCTTTCCACGTGTGCCGCCAGACCATCCGCAATCGGCGTCGCGGGGACCTTCAGCCCCGCAAGACGCAGGGGCGAAAGGTCATAGATGCGGTGGCACAGGAAGGGCGCGAGTTCCGGCTGCTCCTGGAGGCTGCGGTCCACGGGCAGCTCCTCCACACTGATACGGCACCCCAGCACCTCGCCGATGATCTCATAGTAGCGCACCGACTCCAGGATGTCCGGGCCTGCGCTGCAGAAGATGCGGTTGCGGGCGAGGTCGCAGCCGCAGGCGCTCAGGATCAGTTCCGCAAGGTCGCGCGCGAAAACGGGCTGCTGCAAGAAATGCCCGCCACCGATGAGCCTGAGCGTTTCGCCTGCTCGGATGCGCTGGATCAGATCTGCCTTGCGGCCCTCCTGGGGCAGGCAACCCAGTTGCGAACCCGGACCGTAGATGTGGCAGGGGCGGAACACCGTCCAGGGCAGATCATCCCCGGCGTGTGCCAGCAGCTCCAGTTCGCACTGGCGCTTCAGGCCACCGTACCCGTCGGCCAGGAAATGCCCGTTATCGAAAGGTTGGGGGAAAGCCCGCTTCGCCGGGTCGAAAACGAAGTCGGTGGAAATAAACACGAAATGCCCCGCGCGTCCTGAGAAGGCCCGTATGTCCTGGCGCGCATCCTCGGGCTGGTACCCGATGCAGTCCACCACCAGGTCCCAGTCCTGCCTGCATCCGGCGATAGCGTCCTGGAATGCCGCGTCATTCTTGCGGTCCACGGTCACGGGCCGCACGCCCTGTGGCAGGGGCTTCTCGCCGCGGGTGACTATCCAGACGTTGTGCCCGCATTCCAGCGCTGTCCGCGCCAGAGTCCCGCTCACGAACCCACTCCCCCCAACAATCAGGGTGTCCAGCTTCCGGCTGAGCCCGCTCATGAGTTGGTACCGTCCTTCTTCTTTTGGGGTGGCTCATTGAGTTTCCACCGCGGGCGTTCGATGAAAGGATTGCGGAATCTCGCCTCGATGCGCCCGGTCTTCTCCAGGTGATCCAGACAGGCCCGGATGCACCCGCGCCCTACACAGACCGCCAGATGCCTGAACCGGTCCTTGCAGAATCTGTTATAGCTCGGCTCAGCGCCTTCGGCCTCGGAGCCGTTCCAGAAAGGCGAGAAGCGCGGGTCCATGCCTTGGTGGACTTTCGCGCAGGCTCCTGCATCGAAGCTCGCGTGACCGAAGGAGCGGCCCTCGATGGTGAAGCACTCATCGCGCGACCTGCCGATGGCGCAGGCCTCGCACTCCCGAGCACATGCGCCGCATTCGTCACAGACGCTGCCCGTGAACAGGGGCGTGGGCTCGAGTTCAGCGTCTGTGAACACCGCGAAGACCCTCTGGCGCGGTCCGAACTGGGGCGTGAGCAGGAGCTTGGACAGCCCGAGTTCCCCGAGACCCGCCGCGCAGCCGATCACCCGCAGCGAGACCATGCCGTCCGGCCCGTGTGGCTGATCCTCCCGCACCTGCCGCCCGGAATGTGAGTGGAAGGGGTTATGCACCGGGACGCTGGTATATCCCTCCCCCTCCAGTGTCATCACGATCCTGCGCAGCACCTGGGGCGCGAGTACCTCGTTGAGATACCAGTATGAGTCGCAGTTGTACGCCTGCCAGTATGCGCCCTCCTCGACCGCTTTGAGGGCTCCGCGCGGCTGGCGCAGGGCAATTGCGATGACTGTCTGCACCGGCGGGAAAACCGTGCGCGGGTGCAGCGATTCGGGGGCCTCGTCAAAGCGGCTGATGGGCGCGAAGCCCACCAGGTCCGCACCGGCTTCCAGGGCGGTGCGGCGGATGCTTTCGGTGAGACTGTCCACAGCTGCTCCTTCTTTGCTCTGCGGCGCGTTTCGCACACTACCGGGTCCGCGCGGTGCTCGGCGTCGCGGAGAGTATTCCCCGGGGGCAACCAGATTCCCTTGATGTCGCGGGTACGCGGAACGGATGGCTGTCCGTGGGCGGCTTCCCTGAGGTGGGCTTGCTGCCCTCACCGCCACTCGTGCGGTGTCGGCATCGTCCGGGCGACGGGGCCCCGAAGCCCCCGGCAGGCGTCACAGGGCCCCTCATGGCTACCGCAGACGTTCGCTTCTCGATGACACCCTTGACCCGATGTCTTACCTGCTTTCGCGGAATGCAGCCGCGCACTGCGTCTTGCATATTGACCCCGAAACGCCCCTGTGATATAGTCCGCGTATCATGACGATTGTTTTCCTCATCGCCAAGACCCGCGTCAGGCGCAGATAGCACAATCTGCGCGCGGTTTTTCAGGCATGATGGTTTTGATGCCGCCCGACGTTGGGGTGGCTTTTTTTATACCACCGAGCTTTGGAGTCTGCCGGGCCGGCCCGGCTTTGGGAGAGTGATGAGCAGTGACACGCGTGGGCATTTTCGGAGCCGCCGGCTACGGCGGGATCGATCTCATCCGTATGCTCCTCAACCACCCGGGCGTGGAAGTCACTTATCTCGGCGGGGCAAGCACCGTCGGCCAGACCATCGCCGACATCTACCCATTCCTCACGGGCACCTTCGAAATGCCCATCGAGGACAGCACCGTGGATGTCGCGGCGGAGAAGGCTGACGTGCTTTTCTTCGCTTTGCCCCATGCAACCGCGACCTCAATGGTCGCCCAAGCCCTTGAAATGGGGAAGAAGGTCATCGACTTTTCCGCCGACTACCGCCTCAAGGATGTCACCACCTATGAGTCGTATTACGAACCCCACCCCTGCCCCGAACTGATTGGCCGCGCGGTATACGGCCTGCCCGAGTTGCACCGGGCCGAGATACTCCAGACCGACCTGGTGGCTGTGCCCGGGTGCTATCCGACCAGCGCGATACTCGCTCTCGCACCCGCCGTGAAGAGCGGGATCATCGAAACTCAGGGCATCATCGTGGACAGCAAATCCGGGGTCAGTGGCGCGGGCCGCAGCAAGCTCACTCTCGGCACCCATTTCGCCGAGGTGAACGAGTCCGTACATGCATACTCGGTGGCCGCGCACCGGCACACGCCGGAGATTGAGCAGGAACTTGGGAGCCTGGGCGCCGATGTGTGCGTCACTTTCTCCCCGCACCTGATCCCCATGAACCGTGGAATCTTGAGCACCTGCTATGCCACTTTGAAGCAGCCGATGACCGCTGCCGAGGTCCTCGATCTTTACAATGAGTTCTACTCCGGCGAGCCCTTTATCCGCGTTCTGGCTGAAGGCAAGCTGCCGCGCACCAAGGACACTACGGGCTCCAACCGTTGCCATATTGGGATCGTGGTGGATGAGCGCAACCAGCGCCTGGTGGCGGTCTCCGCCATTGACAACCTCACCAAAGGCCTTGCCGGCGCGGCCCTGCAGTGCTTGAACCTGATCACGGGTCAGCCTGAGACCACCGGGCTGGAGTTCCCGGGTCTGTGGCCGTGATAGCTCACGTGGACAACAACGCGATTTCGGAGGCGCGCAATGTCTGATCTGAAGATTATCGACGGTGGCGTACTGGCAGCGAAGGATTTCGTCGCGGCGGCTATGAACTGCGGCATCAAGGAAGAGGGTGTTTTGGACCTGGTCCTGATCCACTCCCTGCGACCTGCCGCAGCCGCAGCGACACTCACCCAGAACCGCTTCCGCGCGGCGTCCACATACGTCACAGAAGAAGCCGTCGCAGACGGCAATGCGCAGACCATCGTGGCCAATTCGGGAAATGCGAACTGCGCTACCGGGCAGCAGGGCATGCTGGACGCCCGACGCATGGCTCAGCTGGCGGGTGAGGCAACCGGCGTGGAAGCCTCCGAGGTCATCGTCTGCTCTACCGGCTCCATCGGCAAACCACTGCCCATGGATAAGCTTGAAGCAGGGATCCCGGCTCTCGGCGCGCGACTCGGCCGCGAGGATCCCGAGACCATTGCGCGGGCGATCATGACCACCGACACCCGCCCGAAAATGTCCGCCGTGGAGTTCAGTGTGGGCGGCGTCCTCTGTCGCCTTGGAGGCATTGCCAAGGGTGCGGGAATGATCTGTCCAAACATGGCGACGATGCTCTGTTTCATCACCACCGACCTGGCCATCGACGCCAGCCTGCTCAAGGACACCCTCAAGTGGTGTGTGGAGCGCAGCTTCAACTGTATCAGCGTGGATGGCGACATGAGCACCAATGACACGGTGGCGATCCTGGCCAATGGCGTCGCTGAGAACCCCACTCTGGTGTACACTGAGGACCCCGGGTACGAGCATTTCAGGGCCGCCCTGGCCCACGTGACCCAGGACCTCGCGCGCCAGATCGCTTTCGACGGCGAGGGCGCATCCAAGTGGCTGACCATCCACGTCCAGGACGCCGAGAGTTTCGAACAAGCCCGCGAGATGGGCAAGGCCATCGCGAACTACAATCTGCTGAAGACCATGCTGTACGGCGAGAACTTCAACTGGGGCCGCATCGCCGCCGCAATGGGGGCAACATTGATAGACTTCGATCCGGCGAAGGCCTTCATTGAGATGCAGGGCATCACCGCGTGGCGCAATGGAGAGCGGATGCCCATTGACCGGGCCGCAGCGGATCAGACGCTGAAGGACCGCGAGATCGAGATCCGCGTGGGACTGGGCACTGGCGACAAGGAAGCAACGGTGTGGAGCTGCGATTTCACACCGGACTATGTTGAGCTCAACAAACACTAGGGCGGGATAGGAGCCCGTATTGCGATGGAGCGAACCATGGACGAGCTTCAGCACACAGCGAACACGCTGATCGAGGCGCTGCCGTACATCCGCAAGTGGTCCGGGAAGACCGTTGTCATAAAGTATGGCGGACACGCCATGACCGACGATGCCCTGAAGCGCAGCGTGGCTGAAGACATCGTTCTCTTGCACTATGTGGGCATCAATGTGGTGGTAGTGCATGGCGGCGGCCCCATGATCACCAGCATGATGGACCGCCTTGGCTGCGAGGCCAAGTTCGTGTGTGGCCTGCGCGTCACCGATGCCGAGACCATGGACGTGGCCCAGATGGTGCTGGTGGGTCTCATCAATCAGGAACTCGTGTCGCTCATCAATACCTGCGGCGGCAAAGCGGTGGGGCTGTCGGGCAAGGACGCCAATCTCCTGCGGGCCGAGAAGCTGATTCACCCCGAAGGCGACCTGGGGTTCGTGGGGAGGGTCGTCGCCATAGACCAGTCGGTGATCAATTCCCTCACACGCGATGGGCACGTAGTCGTGGTATCGTCAGTAGGTGTTGGAGCCGAGGGCGAGAGCTACAATATCAACGCCGACACAGTTGCGGGGGAACTCGCGGGTGCACTCCAGGCCGAGAAGCTCATTACCCTGAGCGATGTCAAGGGCATCTTGCGCGACGTGAACGATGAAAGCTCTCTCATCAGCCGCCTGGAACTGGACGAAGCGCGTGACCTGATGAAATCGGACATCATCAGCAAGGGCATGATCCCGAAAGTGGAAAGCTGCATCCTGGCCCTGGAGCGCGGGGTGAAACGTGCGCATATGATCGACGGGCGCATCCCGCACTCGATCCTGATGGAGCTTTTCACCGACCAGGGGATCGGAACCATGATCGAGGGCGACCCCTCGCTCTGGTGCAGGGAATAGCGCCTGCGGGCCGTCTTGGGTCGGCGCGAAAGGCAAGACTGGCCGTCCGGCCTTTTGCATTGGGCCACCGGCATCCGAGTTTGCGTCGTTGCGAAGTCAGTGCCTGTACCATGCGCCCTTTCCTTCATCGGTCCCCGAACCGGGCACAGGCACCCGGTCTCTTGCCGTTCCAGCCATCATGCCGTGGGGAGCAGACTATGGACACCCAGCAGATCATTGACCTGACCGACCGGTACATCATGCACACCTACGGCCGCCAGCCCGTGGCTTTCGTGAGGGGCCTCGGGGCGAAGCTCTGGGACGCCGAGGGCCGCGAATACCTGGATTTTGTGGCGGGAATTGCGGTGCTGGCCGTTGGGCATAGCCACCCAAAGATCGTTCAGGCTATCTGCGACCAGGCCGGGCAGATCATGCACACGTCCAACCTGTACCACGTGCCCCAGCAAGCCCTGCTTGCACGCCGACTGTCGGAGCTGTCCTTCGGTGGCAAGTGTTTCTTCTGCAATAGCGGCGCTGAGGCCAATGAGGCGGCTATCAAGCTCGCCCGCAAATGGGCCGGCATCAACCGCCCGGACATTGAGCCGGACCGTCGCACCATTCTCACAACACTCAAGTCCTTCCACGGCCGCAGCGTCACCACCGTCACCGCCACCGGACAGGAAAAGTATCAGAAGGGCTTCGAGCCGCTCGCGCCGGGCTTCGATTATTTCGAGTTCGGCAACCTGGCTGATCTGCGTGCCAAGCTCACGCCTCACGTCTGTGCCGTGATGATGGAGCCGATCCAGGCCGAAGGCGGCATGAACGTTCCGCCCGAGGGGTTCCTGGCAGCCGTGCGTGAGCTCTGCGACGAGACGGGCCGCCTGCTGATCTTCGACGAAGTGCAGACCGGGACCGGGCGCACCGGCAAGTGGTTCGCGTACCAGCACGAGGGTGTCGTCCCCGACATCATGACGGTCGCGAAGGCGCTTGGAAGCGGGTATCCCATCGGCTGCTGCATCGCCAAGCCCGACGTCGCCGACTGCTTCGAGCCCGGTAACCATGCATCCACTTTCGGCGGCAGCCACATGGCCTGCGCGGTGGCTCTCGCGACGCTGGACACCATGGAATCCGAGGGAATGCTGGAGAACGCCACTCAGATGGGGCAGTTGCTGGCGGAACTTCTCGCCCCCGGAACGCATCCGGCCATCGAGGAAGTGCGAGGCCGCGGATTGCTTCGGGCGGTGCGTTTCAAGGCCGGAACCGTGGATGCCCGGGATGTCCAGCGCACCTGCTTCGACAGGGGCTTGATCGTGAACGCACTGGGTGAGGACCGCCTGCGCCTTGCACCGCCTCTGAACGTGACCGCGGACGAAGTGCGCCAGGCTGCGAGCACTATCCGCGAGAGCCTGGGGTAGGAATAGGAATGGGCAGTTCCAAGGTCGACCGAGACGGTCGACCCGCGCGTGGGGTTCGTCATGCTCTCCGCACACAACAAAACGGCCCTCGGATAACCTTCCGAGGGCCGTGTGCGTATGCTCATCCCGGCTTCGCTACTTGATCCGCTTGTTGATCCCCAGCATAAACACGTCATCGCTCACGCTGTTGCTCTCAGTGTACATCCACTCGGCGAAGATGGACATGTCATTCTTGAGGAACAGCTTCGCGCCGAGGCCGCCGGCCCAGAGGAAGTCGTCATCCGCACCGCGAGCGCGCTCGGAGGCGCTGTCAATGAACCGGTAGCCAACACCCGCGGAAACATACGGGAAGGCCTCCCCCAGGGGGTCACCCAGGTGGTAGGCACCGTACGCGAAGAAATCCTGGGTATCCTCATCGCCGCGCCAGCGCAGGCCGAGTTCGGTCTCGTTAGTGATGAAGGTGCCATACCCCAGCATGAGCTGGAAGTCTTCCTGGATGGCGCCGTCATCGGGAAGATAGGCACCGGCGACGGTGATCATGCGTGCGCCTTTCTCGATCTTCGGCGCATCCTTGGCTGGGTCCATGTACCACTTTTCGGCGCAGGCGACACCGGCGAGAGACATCAGAAGGCCCAGAAGCATCACAGACAGCAGTACGCGCATGTGTCATGTCCTCCTTCGGGGTGGGGCGGCGTGGGTCGTCGCCCCGCCGCCGTCCTGGCTGCGATTCGGAACCGGCAGCCCGGTCCCGGCCGGTCTGCGCCGATCAGACGGCGCCCTATGTGCCCTAGAGCGGCGTCCGGGCCGATGCGCCGAAGCCCAGTTCGCCGTCGATCAGGCCGACCTCAAGCGCCACAAGCGGAGTCGGGAAATACCGCAGTGCGGCGTTGAAATCCTCAGTGTCGTACTCCACCTGCAGCAGGGCATTGCGGACCGGCACGAACTCGATGCCCGCGAAGAGGCCGTCCATGCCGCCGAGCTTGAGATCACCGTTCTTCGTGGCCCGCTCGCTCTCGGCAAAGCCGACGTGCGCCTTCAGCCCGGAGATCCCCGCGATCTTGGCCACGTCGAGGTCCATGCTGGCAACCAGATAGAAGGAGCGATTCACGGAATCCGCTACGTCCCAGACCCCCACCGCGATATCTGGCGCGGCCTTGATGCCACCCAGCCAGCGGGACAGATCCAGCGCGTACTTCCCGTTCACGATGGTCTCATTGGTGTAGACCTGATTGGTCGCACCAAAGGCGGGGGCCACGTCCTGGATGCGCGCCACACCAAGCTCGAGGTTGCTGGCCAGCGCTACATTGGCATTGTAGACGGTCTGGGTTTCGTCGAAGTCGATCCGGTGCACGCCCCCGTTGATCTTGAGCGGCGGAGTGATCATTGCCGACGGGGTGTACACGAGGCCGGTAGAACCATACCACGAGGGCTGCGACAGGGTCTCGGGACTGCTGACGCCCCAGTCCGCCAGGGGGATAGTCTGTGCGCCGGCTGCGGTTGCGAGTGCGAGTAAGATCAGGCAGCTGACATGCAAGCGCATCGAGTCCAACTCCTTTATTGCACCGAGGCGTCTCGAACTGTTGAGGGGCCATCAGACCCACGGCGAAAAGTATACCGCCGGGCAAGGACAGCGTCAAGCGCGCCCGGCACCGCACCAGGACCATCGATCTCGTGGGGTGCGTGCCGGCTAAGGCCGAATTCGCGTTCAGTGTGCCCTCCGCCCTGATCCGTTGCCCCACAGCCGGCGGAAAGGGCGACAGCCTGCAGCGGGGAGCGGAAGCCTTCAAATTGCGGCCCCCCCTTGGGCCTTGCGCCCCCGAAGGGTGGCGACAGGCCGTTCCCCGTGCACCGCGGCCTGTAGCACCACCGCACTGCCCCAAGATCGCGGGCATCCGTCGCCGGCCACACACGACGCAGGCATGCCTCTGACAAAGCCGAAGCTCCTGGCCACCGCACCTGATTAGACAGGCTGGCGGCCCGACTGTTGCCGCCTTCACCACGTCGTCCCAAACCTTCGCTTGCCTGCCCCCGCTTCATAATCTATACTTCAGTTCGGAAAGTGGCGAGCGCGCCAAACGGCCTTCCCGCAGGGAGACATGCCCTGGGTGCGCCGCCTGTCACGGAGGCATGAGGCCCCTCGCGGCCCCCAAGCAGCACCGGCGGGCCTCATGGGTGGGATAAGTCGCTGGTTGGGAGACCCATGAGCGAAGTTCACGAATCGATCACTGACGACATACAGCAGTTCCTCGAGATAGTTCCACCTCGCGCCCTGGACCGTCTCAAGGCCCATCCCCGTCTGCACGACCTCGTGGAGATCGTCGTCGACCTGGGCAGGCCGATTGAGGCCAGATTCTCGCAAGGGTTCGAGTACATCACCGACGACGCGGCCACGCTGGAAGACATCCGCTTTGTGGTGGACCGCGTGGGTGAGTTCGACCGCGACAATCGCGCCGGGATCGAGCGAACCCTTCATCGCATCGCCGCCATCCGCAATCGTCTGGGCCATGTAGTCGGGCTCACGTGCCGCGTGGGGCGCGCGGTGTTCGGCACAATCGACATTATCCGCGATATCGTGGATACGGGCCGCAACATTCTCCTGCTGGGCAAGCCCGGCGTGGGGAAGACTACGCGACTGCGCGAAGTCGCCCGGGTCCTTGCGGATGAAGCCCAGAAGCGGGTCATCGTGGTGGACACGAACAATGAGATTGCCGGCGACGGGGACATTCCTCACCCCGCCATCGGCCATGCGCGGCGCATGCAAGTGCCGAACAATCGCCAGCAGCACGATGTGATGATCGAGGCCGTGGAGAACCACATGCCCGAGGTCATCGTGATCGACGAAATCGGCACCGATGCCGACGCTGCCGCCGCCCGGACCATCGCCGAGCGCGGGGTCCAGCTTATCGGCACCGCACACGGGACTAGCATCACCAACCTCATGTCCAACCCGACCTTATGCGACCTGGTGGGCGGCATCCAGGCGGTGACCCTGGGAGACGAGGAAGCCCGGAAGCGCGGGACTCAGAAAACCGTACTTGAGCGCAAAGCGCCGCCGACCTTTGACACGGTCATTGAGATCGAGGACCTGAACAAGCTCGCGGTGCATTACGACGTGGCCACCGACGTGGACCGCTTACTCCTGTCCCAGCCGGTGAGTGTGGAGGTGCGGGAACGCGGGGCTAATGGGGAGACGCAGAAGAGCCGCCGCACGTCGGAATCAGCTATCCAGACCGAAGGCCCTTTCACCGATACGGACTTCATGGGCGCTATCTTCCCCGACCAGGAGTTCCGCATAACCGAGCGCGAGACGCCCGCGCGGGTGCTGGAGCGCAACCAGCCGCTGCGCCACGTGTACGCGGTGGGACTCGGTCGTCGCAAACTGCAGCGGGCCATTCACGAATGCAAGGCGCTCGCGGTGCTGGTCACGGAGCCCGCCGAAGCGGATATTATCTTCGCGCTGGAGGGCGACCGCGACACCCGGCATATCGTGGCGATGGCCGAAGACGCCGAGATCGTCATGGTGCGCAGTGACACGTACACCCAGATCTTCGAGGCCGTGCGGCAGGCTCTCGGCGAGCAGCAGGTCGGGCGCGAGGAATTGGCGATTCGCGAGGCCGAAGATGGCGCACGGCAAGCTCTTGTGCAGCAGCGCGTGGTGGAGTTGCTCCCGCAGAATCCTTACTTGCGCCGTCTGCAGCACGAGATAGCCAGCCGCCACCAGCTTGATTCGCGCTCTGTCGGCAAAGAACCCCGGCGCCGCGTGCGCATCTTCCCGCGACAGGTGGCCCAATGACCGGGCGCTTTGTCGTGATCGACGGGGGAGAGGGCTGCGGCAAGTCCACTCAGATCCAGCTTCTCGCCGAGCACCTGCGGGCTCTCGGCCATGTGGTCAGGGTTACTCGCGAGCCGGGGGGAACCCCGGTGGGCGAGCGCATCCGCGCCCTGCTCCTGGACCCAGCGCACCCGGAGATGGACCCGATTACCGAGGTCCTGCTGTTCTGTGCTTCGCGGGCCCAGCATTGCCGCGAACTGATCCTGCCGGCTCTGGAACGCGGCGAGATCGTGCTCTGTGACCGATTCTCCGAGTCTACCGCCGCATATCAGGGATTTGCGGGCGGGTTGGGCTTCGACATCGTGAGCCAGGTGAACGATGTTGCCACCGGCGGACTGGAGCCTGACCTGCTGGTGATCCTGGACCTCGACCCGATAGTCGGCCTGCGACGGAAGGCCGGCGAACATGCCCACAACGCCGACCGCATTGAGCAGCTGTCGCTGGACTTCCACCAGCGGGTCCGCGAGGGCTTCCTGGAATACGCGCGGATGTACCCCGGCTTCACACGTATTGTGGATGCCTCGGCGCCGGCGGACGTAGTACATGAGGTGCTACGGGGGTTGGTGGCTGAACTGCTGCAAAGTTGATTCGCCGTGAGTGAGCCGGGCAATCGGGCCTGGCAACCCTTTGTCCCTGCGCTTGCGTCGCTTCCAGCCGCGACCAAGGACAGGGCCTGGTCGCCCCCTATGGCGAGGCGGGGTGAAGCTCCCGCCCGTCATCACTACGCAATTGCCAGGCACCAACTGAGAGCCATGTCCTTCTCGAGCATCATCGGTCTCGAACAACCCATCGCCGTGCTGAGCCGGGCGATCCAGTCCGGGCGGGTCTCCCATGCCTACTTGTTCCACGGGCCGCCCAGCATCGGCAAGACTCTCCTGGCGCGGGAGTTCGCAAAGACCCTCAACTGTGAGGCCACGCTGGACGGTAGTGTGGATTGCTGCGACGTGTGCTCCAGCTGCACGCGCATCGACCGCGACGCCCATCCTGATGTGCATCTCGTCCGGCCCCTGGCGAAAGTGCAGGCCGATGAGGAGGACGGGGGTGCGGATGTGGTCATTGAGGGCGCGCTCATCACCACCGACCAGATCAAGGACGTCGTGGTGGACGCGAACCTCAAGGCGACCCAGGCGCGGCGCAAGGTGTTTATCATCAGTTGCGCCGAAGCAATGAACCCGCAAGCCGCCAACCGCCTGCTGAAGACCCTGGAGGAGCCGCCGCCGGGTACCACGTTGGTTCTGACCACCCAGAATCTGTCCACGCTTCTGCCCACGATTCTGTCGCGCTGCCAGATGATCAAATGCCAGCCTCCGGCGCTGTCCGAAGCCGGGATGGCGCTGATTGCGCGTTACCCGGAGCGCGATCCGGGGCTGATCCGTTCGGTGGTCGCCCTGTCCGGCGGGCGCATAGGTTGGGCGCTGAACCTGCTGCAGCACCCGGCGGCGCTGGAGTTACGGAATAACCTGCTGGACACCGCCGCTTCATTGCCCAAACGGGACTGGTTCGAAGGCATGGCGTTGGGAGAGAAATTGATCCAGGCCGCCGAAGAGTGGTGGCTTGCCACCGAAGAGTCGGAGTTCGCCGAGAAGGCCCTCAAAGCCAGCCGCGATCGGGTCTGCCGCACGCGCATGAACGAAGTGCTGAACATCCTGCTCACGTGGTTCCGCGACCTTGCCCTGCTCACGTCCGGCGGGCCCAACGACCTGCTCATCAACGCCGACCGGTCCGAACAGCTGGCCGCAGTTGCCTCCCGCAGCAGCCTGAGCCGGGTGAGCGAGGCCTGCCGGGACATTGAGCAGGCGCGCAGGGAGTTCCGGGGCAACGCGAACCTGCGCCTTACCGCCGAGGTACTCGCATTCAAGCTTATCCGCGCCTCCCGCTGATAGTGGAGGCGGTCAGGGGACAGTACCGTGACTTCGCGCAACCATGAACGCGGACTTACCGCGAGCCAGAAACGCACCTTGCTTTGGATGCCCGCCGTTGGCCTGTGGCTTGTGCTTTTTCTGGTCGCCAAGAACCCCGAAGGCGGGCGTGACTGGTCCAGCCTTCTGCTTCTTGGAGCATTCGGCACCGTTGCCTACGTGATCGTATGGGCCGGTCTGATGCGTCTTACAGATGCAAAGAAGAGAGCGGCGGAGAAAGGGACCGCACCGAAATCCCGCGCGGAAGCGATTTACGGCCCGAAGCACGCGGACGAGGCGGATGACTCGGGGGCATCGGACGAGTAGTCGTGGGCGTTGCTGGACTGACTGGCGACTGCGGGTGGTCGCGAAAGAGTGCCTGTACCCAGGCGCCGCCGGCGTGCCGATGCCCCGAACCGGGTACTGGCACGCATGTCGCAGACGGCAGCGAAGCGCCATGCCAGTCCCCGGGTTTATCCGCCTTCAGGCTTCGCACTCCCCAAGACCAATTCCGCCCCATGATGGGCATGTAAAATGGACGAACGAACCCTACGCGTACTGGAATACGACAAGATCAAGGCGATGCTGGCCGCCTGTGCGGCATCGTCCCTGGGCAAGCGCCGCGCCGAAGCCCTCCAGCCCCGCACTGACCTGCGCTGGATTGAAGACCGCCTCGCTGAAACCACCGAGATGCGCCGCCTCATGGAGCGCTTCGGACAGCCGCCTTTCGGCGGTCTGACTGACGTCAGCGAATTCATCGCCCGCGCCCGGGTTCAAGGGATCCTCGACCCCGAGGAACTCCTGCGAGTCAGCGACTTTCTGCGCTGCTCCCGCCGCATGCGCGAGTACCTGGAACGCGGAGCCGATCTTGCCCCACGCCTGGCACTGCTGGGCGACAGCTTGATCGCGCGCCCCGAGATTGAGGACGAGATTACCCGTTGCGTCGACGATAACGCCAACGTCCGCACCAGCGCTTCGCCCGAGCTTCAGCGCCTCAGCGCCCAGGCGGAGATACTCGAGCGCCGGGTGCGTGATCGCATCGAGAGCATCTTGCGCCGGGAGACCGACCGAGGCACGCTGCAGGAGCCGGTGATCGTCCAGCGCGAGGGCCGTTTCTGCCTGCCTGTCCAGTCCGGCGCGCAAGGGCGCTTCAAGGGCATCATCCACGACCGTTCCGACAGTGGCGCCACTGTGTTCATGGAGCCGCTGGAGGTCGTCGAGGTCGGCAACGAACTGCGCGAGACGTACCTGCGTATTGAGGACGAAGTCGAGCGCATACTGCGAGACATCACCGCGCGCATCGGGTCATTCGCGTCGGAGCTCGATGAGAACCTCCGGGCGCTGGGGGTCGTGGACTTCATCGGCGCACGGGCGTCCCTTGCCGCGAAGATGATGGCCAATCCCGCGAAGATCATCCCCACGGCACGGATGAACCTGCGCGGCGCGCGGCATCCCCTGATCCAGGGCAACGTGGTCCCGCTAGACATCTGGCTGGGCGACGAGTTCACGACCCTCATCATCACCGGCCCCAATACCGGCGGAAAGACCGTCACACTCAAGACCGTGGGCCTGTGCGCATTGATGACCCAAAGCGGCCTGCACATTCCTGCCGATCCGGGCTCGGTCATGCCGGTGTGGGAGTATGTCTATGCGGACATCGGCGATGAGCAGAGCATTGAGCAGTCCCTCTCCACTTTCAGCAGCCACATGACCCAGATCGTGAAGATCATCAACCGCATCCAGGCCCACAAACGCCGGACTAGTCGCGCACGCGCCGAGGAAAACGACGTGCGCGCCCTGGTGCTTCTCGATGAATTGGGAGCGGGCACCGACCCCACCGAAGGCGCTGCTTTGGCCAAAGCGATCCTCACGGAACTACACGAATCCGGCTGCCGCACCCTCGCAACCACGCACTACAATGAGCTGAAGGCCTTCGCCTACTCCACGGAGGGGATGCAGAACGCTTCCGTGGAGTTCGACGTGAAGACCCTGCGGCCCACGTATCGCCTGCGAATCGGTCACGCGGGCTCCAGCAATGCATTCGAGATCGCTCAGCGGCTTGGGCTTGCGCGGAGCATCGTCCGCCGGGGTCGCGCGTTTCTCACCGACGAGCAGTACCGGTTCGACCAGGCGGTCTCCGAAGTGGAGCGCCAGCGCCGGGCCCTCATGGACCAGACCCGCGAAGCGGCATCCACCCAGCGTGACCTGGAGCGATTGCGCGAACAGTACGAGAAGGACCTGGCGAAGCTTGAGGGCAGGCGGAGACAGGCACTCGAGGAGGGGTTCGCTGAAGCCGAGGCCATCATCCGCCGGGCCGAAGAGGACGCACGCCGGATCATCGCCGAACTCCAGAGGCAGACGCGGCAATCCAAGCTCACCCAGCAGGGGCGGGAGGAACTGGCCGAACTGCGCCGGGCTACCCAGCGCAAAGCAGC
Organism: Armatimonadota bacterium; assembly: GCA_013314775.1. Taxonomy (NCBI): domain Bacteria; kingdom Bacillati; phylum Armatimonadota; species Armatimonadota bacterium. The sequence goes on from JABUFB010000016.1 coordinate 55,055, forward strand.
GGAGGCCCTGGAGCGCATGGCCCCTCAGAAGCCTGCGGAGGAAGAAGAACCGGGGCTGACGGAGGTCCTCATGGGGGATACGGTGCACGTGGCATCCCTGGGCAAGGACGGCGTGGTCACCGAGATCCCGAAGGACGGAGTGGCGCGGGTTCAGGTGGGCAATCTCAATATCGAGACGCCCTTCGCGAACCTGCGGCCTGCCCATCAGCCCCCGGATCGCGCAGCCGAGGAGCTTGCCCAGCGCATGCAGACCCGCAAGGTATTCTCGGTGCCCCGCGAGATCGACATCCGAGGAGCAACGGTAGACGAGGCGATCCTCGACCTGGAGCGGTATATTGACGACGCGGTGCTGGCGCGCTTCCCGATGGTGCGGATCGTGCACGGTAAAGGCACAGGAGCGTTGAGGCAGGGAGTTCACGAGTTTCTGAAGAAACACAAACAGGTGCGCAGCTTTCAGCTTGCGGACCACGAGTCAGGCGGCGAAGGCGCGACGGAAGTGTATTTTTGAGGCGCCCTGAATCCACCAGCTGACGCTGGTGGCAATCCGCTTCCGCCCCCTGCGGGGGCTGTACGGCGGAGACGGATGCCGCGACGAGTCGGCGGACGCTGGCAAAACGCGCCGGGCTTGTGTCGTTGACCGTGTCCTTCGAGCCCCGACAGGGGCGCGAGCCCTTTGCCACCAGCGTGAGCTGGTGGACACTGGTGAGTTGCGGCGCGGCTGCGGCCTGATCGTCGCCTTGCGCCTTCGAGCCCCGACAGGGGCGCGAGCCCTTTGCCACCAGCGTGAGCTGGTGGGTTCTGGCGTGATCAACTATCCTGACTAAGCCCCGACAGGGGCGACAGAGGGGCGAGTATGCCGGGGGCCTACTCCAGCCTCCACTACCATATCGTGTTCAGTACGAAGGACCGCCGTCCCTGGCTCGCAGACGCAGGCGCGCGGTCCCGTCTCTGGGACTACATTGGCGGCATCCTGAAGAACATCGGTTGCATTCCACTCCGCGTTGGCGGCACCGCAGATCACGTGCATGTTCTGTGCAGCATCCCGAGGACGAGAGCCGTCGCAGATGCAGTTCGCGACATCAAGGCAAACTCATCCCGATGGCTGCGAGAGGCGTCCCCCGAGCTATCCGGGTTTGGGTGGCAGGAAGCGTACGCGATCTTCACGGTAGGGATCAGCGGGCTTGAACGCAATGCCAGCTATATTGACCGCCAGGAGGAACATCACCGCGTGCGCAGCTTTGATGATGAACTGGCGGCATTTCTCCGGCGTCACGGGATCGAGATGGAGAGGTGGTCTGCCGCCCCTGACGGGGCTCATGAGGGTGATGAGGCGCCCTGAATCCACCAGCTGACGCTGGTGGCAATTCGCTTCCGCCCCCTGCGGGGGCTGTACGGCGGAGACGGATGCCGCGGTGCGTCTTGCGAATGCTGACAGGGAGGCACGGGGCCGTGCCCTTCGCCGTGGCCTTCGAGCCCCGACAGGGGCGCCAGCCCTTTGCCACCAGCGTGAGCTGGTGGACACTGGTGAGTTGCGGCGCGGCTGCGGCCTGATCGTCGCCTTGCGCCTTCGAGCCCCGACAGGGGCGCCAGCCCTTTGCCACCAGCGTGAGCTGGTGGATTGCGGCCCCTACCTCCAAACAAGGAGATGATGTCTTCTATGCTCACCATCGACCGGGACCACGAAGTCGACGCTGTACTCGAGGTCGCCCGCCGTATGTGCGCCGCTGCGCGAACCGCGCCCAAGGCACGCGGCGCTGACAACATCGTCACCGCGATCCTCACCGATGGGCCTGAGAAAGACCGCCTCATGGCCGAGATGAGACGCTATGGAGAGCAGATCGAAGCCCCGTTCTTCGCCAGGGACGCCGAAAACCTGGGCAATGCCGAGGCCTGCGTCATCATCGGCACACGCCTGCAGCGCCTGGGTATTCCGGGCTGCAATCTCTGCGGGTTCAATGGCTGCGAGGAGTGCGCAAAGGCCGAAGCACGGTGTTCGTACAATGCCGGGGACCTGGGCATCGCCCTGGGAAGCGCCGCCAGTGTTGCTGCGGACTGTCGCATTGATTGCAGAATCATGTACACTATCGGCATCAGCGCCGTGAACATCGGGCTGCTTGGGCCGGATGTGAAGATCGCCCACGGCATCCCGCTGTCTGTGAAGGGGAAGAACATTTTCTTCGACCGCAAGTAGGTCTCGCGAAAACCGGTCCGGCAGGTGCCAAATGACATCCAGGGAGATCGTCACTCGCGCCATCGAGTTCGGCCGACCCGAACGCATCCCCATCCGGTTCGGAACCCTCGGGTTGGATGACACCTTCGGTGTGGGCCTTCAGCCGGCTGCGGGCTGGGAACCCATTTGTCCGCGCGCCGACGAATGGGGCGTGGTCTGGACCCCGGCACCCGAGGGCATCACGAACATGGGCCAGCCCCACGGGCACAACCTCACCTCCTGGGACCTGCTGGACGAGGTCCCCTTCCCCGACCCCCACGACGACAACCGCTATGCCGCCATCGAACCGCGTCTCGCCGAGGCCGGGGACAAGTACGTCATGGTCGGCTGCGGGTTCACCTTCTTCGAGCGCATGCACTATATGCGGGGAATGTCCGAGCTTCTGGTGGACCTCTACGAAAACCCCACCAAAGTCCATGAACTGGCCGAACGCGTGATCGCTTTCCCTATCGGCGTGGCGCGGGAGATCGGCAGGCGGTTCCGGGGGCGCATCCACGGCTTCGCGATGACCGACGACTGGGGCACACAGCAGGCGGCCTTCACCAGCCTGCCCATGTTCCGCGAGTTCTTCAAACCCTACTACAAGCGGCTGTTCGCCGCGATCCACGATGCCGGGATGCACGCCTGGATGCACTCGTGTGGCCACGTGAACGACATCGTGGGCGAGTGGATCGACTGCGATCTGGACGTGGTAAACCTGCAGCAGCCCACGAACCTGGGAATCGAGGAGATGGGCCGGCGCTACCGGGGTAAGATCTGCTTCGAGAGTCTGTGCGATATCCAGATGACCCTCCCGCACAAGGGTCCAGACGAAATCCGCGAGGAGGCCCGGATGCTCATCGAGCACTGGGCCACGCCCGAAGGCGGGTTCGTGCTGAGCGACTACGGTGACGGCGCGGCTATCGGAGTGCCCATCGAGAAGAAGCGCATCATGCTGGAGGCATTCATCGAACTCGCGGCGCCGGGGGTCGACGTACCCTGAGGCCGCCGGAAGCCTTTGCTGTCAGTCCACGCGGGTGACACACCGATCGCCGGGGGGCAAGAGGGGTGTGATCTCGGTGTCCGAAGAACTGCCGGGACGCGGTGATGAACTCCGGCAATACCGTCTGGAAGAGCCGGCCGCGGAGGACCCACTGGGGCAACTCTGGCGCGCTCGCCACGTTGTTACCGGCCGAACAGCGTGGGTGAGGGTATTCCGCCCCGGGGTCCTGCGGCCCGATGCCGCCCAGCGCATCAGCCGTTACATGGGCGTCATTGGCAACCCCGCGATTGTCCGTCCGGTGGAAGCTCACCTGGATGTGGGGTGGCCGCACATCATCTTTGATGGTGCGGAAGGCGAGCCGGTCAGCGGGTACCTTGCTGAGGGCCCGGTCCCATGGCCGAACGCGACCGAAATCGCGGCGCAGCTTCTCGAAGGTCTAGCTGATCTGCATGCCCACGGACAGTCTTACGGAGTCGTTCTCCCCGAAGCAGTGGTGGTTACAGCCGACGCAGTCTGCCTGGTGGACACCGGTACGCAGGCCGTCGTGACTGCAGAAGCCCTGGCGCGCCTGCCTTTCGCGGACCAGGTGCTTGGCCCAGATGGCGTATCCTCTCCCGCAGGCGATGTAGCAGCAGTCCGGCATCTTCTTGCCTGGCTGATCGCCGGAAAGCCCGCAGCGTCCCCTGATGAGTCCGTGGCCGCGGAGACCCCCGAGAGCATCCTCAATCTTGGCCAACTGCCTGACTCCGCCGAAGAGGCCGCGGAAGTCTTGCGCAGGATTCTGGCCGAGGAAATGGCTCCACCAGAGGAACCCGAAATGCCCGACGAGGCGGGAGAGCCGCAACAGGCAGGCGAGGCCCCTGCCGACAGTGCGGCACCCATGGCCGACCTGGAGAACCTGACGGGAACGGACATCAGCGTCCTCGAAGTCCGGGTGCTAGAACTTGAGGGGCACCTGAGGGCCCACCCAGAGGATCGGGCGCTGGAGGAAACCATCCTCCGCGTCAAGCGTCACATCGGGCAGACCTGGCTCGAAGCAATAGCCGGCCTGCGCGGGAAGGCCATCCTCACGCTGCCCTATCACCGCGGCGGCGGGTCGTGGATCGCCCCGGCGGTAGGCTCGGCACTGCTCTTCGTGGGCCTGTGGTGGGTGGCCGACACCGTCCTGCGTGGGACGCAACTTGACCCGGGAGTGCGCCGAATCGTGAGCATCGCCGTCCCACTTGCATTCCTGATCGCCGGCGGCTGGGTTGCGCTGGCACTCGGGGTGACCCGCTCCCAGCTTCGTTGTTATGCGCTGGTCAACGAGAACGAGATCATCTGCCACGACGCGCAGAGCATGCGCACCATCGCGCAGATAGCGGCACGCGAGATCCGCGAACTGGCGACGGTGGGTGATCTGCAATCGGGATCGGCGGCAGGACTGGGCGTGAACATCACTCACTGGGATGGCGGCGTCACCCGCCTGCGATTCCTCGAGGGCGCATCTTTCGACAGCCGGGGACCAGCAGCATGATGTGGGTGGGTCGGCTCTCGCAACTCAGGTGATTCCCCGCACGTTTCCCCGAAGGAGGCATCATGATGCGCACACTCCGCATTGGGCTTGTTGGCTGCGGGGTCATGGGCGCCCACTACGCCCGGGTGCTGTCAGCCTGCGAGACTGCGGTTCTGCAGGCTGTCTGCGATCTCGACCCGTCCCGCCTGGAACCCTTCGCCGACCAGTGGTCGGTCCCCGCTCATTTCCCCGACCACGCTGCGATGCTTGCCGGGGGAGACCTGGATGCCGTGATCGTGGCGACGCCAGACTTCGCCCACTGCGCACCGGTCTGCGACAGTCTGGCAGCCGGATGCGCGGTTCTGTGTGAGAAGCCCCTTGCCACGACGATTGCGGAGGCTGACCAGATCGTGGCTGCCGCTGCAGCTGCCGGAGTGCCTTTCATGGTCAACTTCGGCAACCGGCACCGATCCAATGTGCGACAGATTCGGCAGGCTTTGGAGGATGGCGAACTGGGCCGAGTCCAGCACGTGGACGTGCGACTGAATGAACGCATCGGGAAGACTTTCACGCTGCCCTGGCTTGAGCAGACGTCCCCGGTCTGGTTCCTGCTTTCTCATTGCGTGGATCTGGTGACGTGGTTGCTGGGGGAGAATCTGGCGGTCGTGCATGCCCGGGCGGCACTGGGAAGGGTCGCCGAACACGCTCCGGGCGTGCCGGACCTCGTCACATGCCTCGCATGGACGGAGTCGGGCACAGGGGTCTTTCTCGAAAGCTCCTGGGCGCTGCCCGACAACTATCCGGGCAATATCGATTTCGCCCTGCAGGTTCTCGGTACCCGGGGCATGCTTCAGGCCGACTTGCTGCCGCACGACCTGCACATCACCACCCCTGAGGGCAGCATGGCGCGGGATTATTCCATGGACGTGGCCTTGCCTGGGGGACGGGTAGTCGGCTGGTGGGAGGAGTCGGTGCGCACCTTCGTGCGCGGGGTCGCGACGAATGAACCACTTGAGCCCGATGCCGCGCAGGGCCGCGAGGTGACCCGGACGTTGATTGCGATGGATCGCTCGCTGGAGACCGGTGCGCCGGTGGTGGTTTCAGAGGTCTGATTCTGGGCCGGGCCCGGTGAACACACTGAGTTCACGCACCGGCGTGCCATCGCTCCAGGTCCCCATGAACCGCTGTTCAGGTGTGTTCCCCAGGGCAAACTCCGCGTTCTGTCCCCGGAACGCACTGTCGGCCAGCCCGTCGAGGAGTTTCCAGCACGCGAAGTAGTCGAGAGCGTTCACTTGGAGGCCGCTGCCCAGTTGCCCGGTGGCGAAACGCCGGTCGGCCACCAGCTCCGGGCGGCCGTGGTCGTCGCTGTTCGCCGTGACCAGGTTCTTGTTGGCCCAGGGCACCGCGAGGGCTTCGTCCAGCAGCTGTCGCGCGAGCCGTCTCTCGTCACTCGTTGCGCTTTCACCAATCAGGCAGACGAGGAGGGTCTCGGCGGGAATGGCTCCCGGGTCCCACAGCGGTACTCCCCGCCGAGGGTCTGCGTGCTCGGGCCAGACGCACAGGACGGCCCCCGGCTGCGGTATGCCCAGTTCGGACCATCCGGCCGCCAGGTTCGCCGCGATTACCGCGCCCTCCCCGTGTCCGGCCAGTGCAAATTGTCCGTCGAGAGGCTTCACGGCTTCCGCGGCGCGGAGCCTGGTTAGCGCCAGCGCGATGCCTTTGGCGGCATTGCGGGTGAAATCGCCCGGCGGTGTGCGCGGGCCAGACTGGTACGCCGGGAATACCACCGCATTCCCGCGCCGCGCCAGGTGGTTGATCCACGCGCCATATATGTTCGGGTCCAATTCCATTGCGTCATGGATGAGCGCGATCACCGGGCACTCCGACGGGCGTGGTTCGGATGGGATGAATAGCCAGAATGCATCCTCGCCCCGACCGAAGAGGTCGCTGGTGTATGCGGCGTGGGCATAGTCCCTCCCTCCCGGTCCGCCGGCAGGCTGACTCGGCGGTTCGGGCGGCTCTTGAGCCCACGACCCCGGGGCGGCTGACAGCAGGAGAACGGCGCAAGCGAGCCTGGCGGTCAGAACCATCGACATCACCTCGCACCATGTTTGACGTCGGGGCGCCGACTCCTGCTTGCCCACTGCGACCGGTCATCCGCGGCAGGTGATCGCCGCCCCCCTCGGGAATAGTGCTGCCAAACAAACCGGCGTGCGCCGGTACGTGTGCATGCCCCGCAAGGAGAAACCCGCCCATGCCCCGCAGTCTCTGGGAGCCCGACTTCGACCGGATGATGACCGTCATCGACCGCAAGGGCGAGCCGGATCGCGTCCCGTTCTTCGAGCTCTTCCACGATGCCCAGATCCTTGCCGGCGTCATGGAAGCACCGATCCCGGCGGAACCGGCACAGTGGCGCCAGTACCGCATCGATTTCATGACCCGGCTGGGATATGACTATGTAAACGGTTACCACACGTTCAGCTTCCGGGGCGCCGATGCGCTCATCGCCGACGACACCGCCGAGCAAAGCCGGGGCAAGCGCGGCTGGCAGGACGAGCACCGTGGGCCCATTCAGGACTGGGAGAGCTTCGAGAAGTATCCCTGGCCGCGCATCGAAGACGCCGACTTCTCCGACATCGAGGCCCTCGCGCCCATGCTCCCCGGGAATATGAAGGTCACCACCACACTCCCCGGCGGCGTGCTGGAGAACCTTTCACGCCTGTTCGGTTACGAGCCCCTCTGCTACAAGCTCATCGACGAGCCCGACCTGGTGCAGGCGGTGGTGGACAAGATCGGAGAGGGTGAGCTATCGGTCTACCGGGTGCTGTGCGATATGGACTGGGTGGGGGCGGTCTGGCTCAATGATGATCTGGGCTTCAAGACCCAGACCATGATCTCCCCCGCGGACCTGCGCAAGTTCGTCTTCCCCTGGCACAAGCGCCTGGTGGAGTACGCTCACTCCAAGGGCAAGCGCGTCATCCTGCATGCCTGCGGAAACCTGCGTGAGGTCATGGAAGACCTCATCGAGGACGTAGGCATCGATGCGAAGCACTCGTTTGAAGACGCGATCATCCCGGTGGCCGACTTCAAGCGGCAGTATGGCGACCGGATCGCGGTCATCGGCGGCATTGATGTCCATATTCTCGCCAGTGGCACGGTGGATGACGTGAAGACGTACACGCGCAAGGTGATCGAAGACGCCGCTCCGGGTGGCGGCTGGGCATTGGGTTCAGGCAATAGCGTTGCGAACTACATCCCGGTGCCGAACTTCCTGGCGATGCTCGAGGCCGGCAGGGAAGTGGGGGTCTACGGAGGCTAGGCTTGGCTCACGCCGAGAGCACTGCTTCGGCCTCGCCGCAGACCGGCGCACCCGGTGCGCTGTCTCCTTGCCGCCTCAGGACGGGTGCGTTTCAGTTCTGCAGGCATCGGAGCGCCATTTGATCGCTGTCCCCAGCGTGTGCGGACCTAACGAAATCCGCCGCTCCCCCTGTCTGTTATGAGCTCAGCTGGCGGAGCGTGTTGACGGCGTGTTGGCATCTCACGGGTGGGCCTTTTTCCTCACAGCCCGCGACGCGGGCTGCAGCTTATAGCCACGGGTGGAGTGGAGCGAAGCGGACCGGAACCCGTGGACTCGGCCCACCTCGAATAACTTGAGCCCCCGAAGGCGGCGACAGAAATGATGAGCAGGCCGGGCGGTAACGCCGCTCCCTTCAGGGGGTGCGGTCCGCTGCGCGGGCGGTGAGGCAACCGGAGGGTTCCTCTTCGGTGCCGGGCAGAGCGGAGGAAAGAGGTGAAGCCCCGCTTCGACGAATCCACCTCCTTTCGGGGACGGCACCTCTCGGGCCCGTTGACCCGAAGCCGCATTTCTGCATAATTGGAGTGCCGGGGGGCACGAGTTGCGCGTCGTTCCCCGACAGGGCATGGGTGAGCTTGCGGGTGGTGGCGGTCTTGCGGGAAGCGATCGCCGGCATCCGGGAGATGCATCGCCCAATGGTGTCCAGACTAGCCGTCTCCACACAGGCCCACGAGCAACTGGTTGATGTCACCGCGCGGGTTCAGGCCGCTGTATCCGAAGCCGGCCTGCAGAGCGGCGTGGTGACTCTTTTCGTGCCCCACACCACCGCTGCCGTCACCATCAACGAGAACGCCGATCCTAGCGTTGCCCAGGATATTCTGAAGGGGCTCATGGAACTGGTTCCGCGGGCTGCGGAGTACTACCGGCATCTCGAAGGCAACTCGGATGCGCACATCAAGGCCACGCTGGTCGGCCCGTCGGTGCAGGTGCTCGTGGAGGGTGGCAAGCTGGTGCTGGGGACCTGGCAGGGCATCTACCTGTGCGAATTCGACGGCCCGCGGGAACGTAAGCTGTGGGTGAAGATGAGCGCGGATTGAGGCGGATGGCCCCACCCCCTGCAAGCACCGTCCCCAGGGCGCGGTCAGAGCCGGATGCCAAGTCCCCGAATGCGAACGGCGGCGGGATGTATGCCCTCTGGCTGCGAAGGAGCCGTTCGCATACAGTCAGGGGCGGAAGCCCCGGGACTCTACACCCCCTCCACATTCTCCCACTGGCCGCTCTCGGCTGACCTGCGCACTGCCGCATCCACCATCTGCGTCTTGATCCCATCCAGCAGATTCGCCGTGCCCGGCTTCCCGGCAACGACGGCGCTCAGGAAGTCATAGACCGAATGCAGGTGGAAGCGCATCCACCCGATGGGCAGCTTCGGCGAGGGCAGGATGCTGGGCTTCGGGTACCGCTGCAGGCACTCGATCTGCGTCCAGCCGCGCCTGCCGCCGAGATCGGCTTCGGGCTCCGTGGCGTCGTAGGCGTACAGGTAGTTGGGGTCCATCATGTTGAACTTCAGGGCGCCGGTTTCGCCGTAGATCTCGAAACTCATGCCGTCGTGGGTCCCGGTCGCGAACCGCGAGGCATCGACAAACCCGGTGGCCCCGCTCTTCATCCGGGCCTGCAGGCAGACGTAGTCATCCACTTCCACCGGGGCCATCACGTCAGAGCCCTTGCCCACCGGGCGCTGGGTCACGAAAGTCTCCATGTCCGCGCGCACGGCCTCGTAGTCCCCGAGAAGATAGGCCATCATATCGATAATGTGGCTGCCCAGGTCGGAAAGTGCGCCGCCGCCGGCCTCTTTCGTGAGGCGCCACGAAATCGGGCGCTCGGGGTCGGTATACCCGGCGTGGTAGTAGCTCCCCCGGAAGTGATACACCCGGCCCAGGAAGCCTTCCCGCATCAGTTGGCGGGCCCGCAGTGTTGCGGCGATAAAGCGCATGTGGAAGGCCATCCCGTGCACCAGATTGGGGTGCGCGGCCACGGCCTGCGCGATGGCCCGAGCGTCGTCGCCGGTCACGGTCAGCGGCTTGTCGCAGTACACGTGCTTCCCTGCGTCCAGCGCCGCGATCACCTGGTCACGGTGAAGCTGGTTTGGGGTGGCGATGCTGATGATCTGGATGTCCTCGCGCTCCAGGAGATCCTCGAAGCGCGTGGTACAGAACTCGAATCCGCCCTGCTCCCGGGCCTTCTCCGCGCTTTCGGGGCGACTGGTGCAGACGCCGACCAGCCGGGCCCTCGCGGGAGCGGGATCGTAGAATATCGGGATGTTGAGGTAACCGTACAGGTGAACTTTCCCGATGAACCCGAAGCCGGCGATGCCGACCCCGTAGACAGGCGGCTGAGACATGGCGTGGTGCTCCTTGCAGTCGTTTCTCATGCTCAAGCAGCTGATTCTCCGCAGGGACGTCGCGAACCTTCCGGCGCCGGAACCACACGCGCCCGCCGGGTTCAGTGGCGGGCGCGCACAGGGCCTTTGGCTTCACAGAGGGGCTAGAGGTGCGGGTTCTGGTACATCGTGGCACGCTGGGAGAAGAAGGACTTGGACTCCATCCACTTCGCGTGGCCGTCCACGAACCCCAGATTCGTGCCTCCATTGTGCACGGCATAGTCCGGGTTCTGTCCCTGCTGGGCTGCGTCGCACTTGCGGGGCGAACTGCTGTAACTGCCAGGGGCAAGCGGCCAGGCGAAACGCCATGCGTCGCCCATGCCGTGGCAGCAGTCGCCGGTGAGCACGATTTCCGCCGGGCGCTTGATGACTGCCAATCCGCCCGCGCCGCTGGTGTTGTACATGATGTAGTGGTTCATCCCGTACCGCGGATAGGGGTAGTACTTGCCCCAGTAGGTCGTGGATCCCGACGCGGGCCAGTTCGGGCACTGCAGGACCTGCTCATTCTTGATGTACGGTTGGGTGACGATCCACCACGGCTCGCCCTGCGCGGGATTGGTGACGAACCAGGGGAAGCGCTCGTCGTAGTCCTGCACGTACTGCAAGAAGCCGAGAGTGATCTGCTTCACGTTGTTCATGCAACTCGTCTGCCGCGCTTTCTCCCGCGCCCGGGCGAAGACCGGGAACAGGATTGCGGCGAGGATCGCGATAATCGCGATGACCACCAGCAGTTCAATCAGGGTGAAACCACGTCTCATTGATGCACCTCCGCATGATTTGGTCCGTGACCCGCGCAAGCAGGTCGGTCTTTGCCGCACGACCAGGACCGGCCCGCCGTTCGTTGCGCGGATCGGCCCGGTAGCCATGATGCGGTATGCCTACTGGTTGTAGTCGTAGTACTTGTTGGTGCCGTCCGCCCATACCTCGATCGGCTTCATCGCCTTGGCATGGCCGTCACAGAAGGCGAAGTTCGCCATGTCGTTGTGCCTGCCGTAGGGGCAGTTCTGCCCCCAGACGATCCCCGCACCAGTGGTTCCGGGCGGGTTCACGAAATTGGCGCCCCAGTTCGCCACACCCTGGGAGGGATAGTAGGCGGTCATGCTGCCGAATGTGTCGTCTTCGAACAGGATGATCTCCGCCGGGCGCTTGATCTTCGCCAGCGGGACATTCCCGCCAATGAGGAGCGCATTGTAGCCGTAACCATTGCGGTTCGGTTCGCTGGGGCAGCGGCCGATCTGGGTGTTCTTGACGTACGGGTCGAGCAGCGACGTATACCCCGGCCTGGGCAGCCACCAGACGGCATTCGCGGGTGCGGGGTACACGCTGATCGGCTGGTAGCGCGGGAACAGCATTTCATCATAGTCCTGGCAGTACATCATTGCGCCAAGGCCAAGCTGCTTGACGTTGCTCAGACAACTCGTCTGCCGCGCTTTCTCCCGCGCCCGGGCGAAGACCGGGAACAGGATTGCGGCGAGGATCGCGATAATCGCGATGACCACCAGCAGTTCAATCAGGGTGAAACCACGTCTCATAGGGATCTGCTCCTTTCTAGGCATGGTAGCCACCGGCGCGCAACGCGCCGGACAACGTGCTCTGTTCCTCGCCCGCAGCGTTTCGCCTCCTCACCCGTCAGGCGAGAAGTGGTCGGGTGTGCGCGGGCAGACCCGGCGGAGCACGGCAGGCCTGGGACCCGCCGTGCTCCGGGCCTCTCACCAGTCCTGGCATGCGGAACCTGCCAGGTGCGGTTACGGCGTGATCCAGTACTTGGCCGCATTGGCCGGGTTGGCGATCTCCTCGCGGTTCATTGACTTGACATGACCATCACAGAAGGCCACATTGCACTGATCATTGTGGCGTCCTACGGGCTTGCCGTAGTAGCCGCCGGTGCTGGATGCCACACCGGGGTCATACAGCGTGATGTAGGTGGACCCGTCGAGGAACATCATTGTCTCGGAAGGACGGGTGATCTTGGCCAGCGGATCGCCGGATTCCGGCGGCCACGCGCTCTGCTCGAAGTTGGAGAACGGCCAGTTGTAGTTGCAGCCGTAACTCTGGGTGTAGTTCGTGCCGGGGTTGCTCGGGCAGATGAAGACCTGTTGGTTCTTGACGTACGGCATGACAACTTCCATCCAGTACCGGGAACCGGCAGGAACGGTGGCTGCGAAGTTGTAGTATGCGGGCAACGTCTCGTCGTAGTCCTGGGCGTACATCAGGACCGCCAGTGCGATCTGCTTCTCATTGCTCGTGCAGGCTGACTGCCGGGCTTTCTCCCGCGCCCGGGCGAAAACCGGGAACAGGATTGCGGCAAGAATAGCAATGATCGCGATGACCACCAGCAACTCGATAAGCGTGAAACCACTTCTCTTCATGGAACAGCTCCTTTCAGATTGTACGTCGTTCCGGCGCAAGACGCCCTGGCAAAAGATATACCCAAATAGACGCATTGTCTACCCTGTTGGTGGTATGCCCAGCTGGGGCTCAGGCGAGCTCGCGACCGACCGCCTCCGCAATCGCCCGGAGGTCGTCCATGAGCGATGCGAAATCGTCGCACGCAAGGGATTGGGGACCGTCACACAGCGCACAGATCGGGTCGGGGTGCACCTCGATCAGAAGCCCGTCGGCCCCCGCCGCAACCGCCGCCTTCGCCATCGCCGGCACGTAACGCGCGTTGCCGGTGGCATGGCTGGGGTCGATGATCACGGGAAGGTGCGAGACTTCCTTGAGAACGGGGACTGCGGACAGGTCCAGCGTATTGCGGGTGTAGCTGCGGTCCACGGGATGCATTCCGCGTTCGCACAGGAGCAGCTTCCTCGTCCCGCGGCTCAGGCAGTACTCGGCGGCGAGGAGGAGCTCATCCACGGAAGCGCTGGAGCCGCGCTTCAGCAGAATCGGGTGCCCGGTCTCGCCGGCCGCGATGAGCAGCGGGTAGTTCTGCATGTTCCGGGCGCCGATCTGCAGAATATCGGCATGCTCAACCACCAGTTCCACTTCGTCGGGGGCCATTACCTCGGTGATCGTGATGAGGCCGAACTCCGCCGCCACCGACTTGAGCAGTTCCAGTCCCTGCTTGCCCAGCCCTTGGAATGAGTATGGGCTGGTGCGGGGTTTGAAAGCGCCTCCTCTCAGGCCGCGCGCACCCGCGGCGCTCACCGCCTCGGCCGCCCGGCGCAACTGAGCCTCACTCTCAACCGCGCACGGGCCGGCCATGATAACGATCCTGCCGGTGCCGAAAGTCACGCCGCCGATGTCGAAGACCGTATCCTCTCGGAAGAACTCCCGCGAGGCGAGCTTGTAGGGACGGCTGATGTGAGTGACGTGGTCCACGCCGGGCATCACTTCGAGAGCCGCAGCAAGGGTCTCGCGCACTTCCACGGGAATCGCGCTGGCGATGCCGATTGCGGTGCGTTCGCCGCCGGGGAGATTGAGTGCTGTGAGGCCTTCGGCTTCGATGCGTCGGATGACGGCGGCGATCTGTTCGTCCGAGGCCCCCGCCCGCATGACGATCATCATAGAGAATCACTCATACCGCGCGCCTGGCGCAGGTCGATTTCACCGGCACCAGTTTACCCAGAAAGCCGGAAGGCGTCTACGAGTTCGCGTGTCGGGCCCGGACGGCAACGGCCGCCGGGGCGGATCGGCTCCCCGCACGGCAGAGGGCAGCAACGGCCCACGCGGTACGCGCCCGCGCCCTGCGGACGGCGAAGGTCGGACCGTGACTCATCTGCGTAGCAGCGTCCCCATTTGCACCGGCGGGCCCTGGGGCGCTTCGTCCAGCGGCACCAGTTCAACGTCATCCACGTACACGACTTGCTCGTCGCCAAGCACCCACAGGCGCAGCGCCGGATTGATGTTGGGCGGGAATGCGCCGGTGGTCAGGATCGTGGAGAATTGCCGCCACTGTCCGCCCGTGTTGACGGGGATCGCATACTGCGGGAAATCGTATTTCCCGTCGGCGTAGATGTTGGTGCGCACCTGCGCCCGAGCGCTTTCGGATTTGGCCCAGAAGCTCACCCGATAGCGGCTGTTGGGCTGCAGACGCATGCTGGCATTGGACGCCACGGCGGGGCCCATCCCGTTGCGCCAGCGCAGCTCGATGCCCCGCTTACCGGTGTGGGCGCCGTCGATGTGCAGGCGCGGGCCGCTGAAGATCCAGTGTTTCGCCCCGTCCTCGAAGGACCCGTTGAGCACCCGGGTGGCCACCGGGTTCGAACCCACAGGGCCAGGGCACTTGCCACCCATCTCGATGACGTCGAAGTACAGCCGGAAGTCGCGGGTCGCCGGGGCCGGGCTTCCCCAGGCAGAGTCTGTGAGCGTCACCACCACCTCCCCGGAGTCTTCATCAAAGGCGGTGGGCAGTGCGATCATGCCCCTTTCTCCATGCACCACCGCTCGCGGTGAGGCCGGGTCAAGCTGGCCGCAGCCCACGAGGTACCGCGAGAAGTCGGGCCGGAATCGCACCACCGGGTCGACTTCCCCACCTGCGAGGGGGCCTACGGTCACCGGCGTCGCGAAATGCCAGTAGGGGTTCCACCACTGGCCCTTCGGATCACCTGCTGGGCGCGCGATTTCCCCCTCCCAGCGGAAGCCCACCGGCACGGTCACCACCGGCGGCTCGTCCACATGCGTGCGTCTGTAAGCCTGGCCGACGGTCTGGTGCCCGCTATGCAGCACAATACGGGCGCCTGCCTCGGCCCGATTCGTGTTCTCGCCCACAAGCTCAATCTGGGCCTGGTTCACGGGCCCGCTCTCGGGGCGCCTCTCAGGCCAGAATCCCTGCCTGAACTTGCTCACGCCGGGCATGAGCCGGGTGTCCCACGGGATCACGGAGATGCTCTCGCGGAAATGGTCCGGGGTCATCAAGGTCGCCACCGGCGGCACACTGTCAGCTTCGCGCCAGCCGGCGTGAGGGTTGTCGCCTTCGAAACCCTCGCCGATGCCTGTGAAGTTGGGGAAGATCTTTGTGAGGTCATTGCGCGCCAGGCGGATGTCCAAGGCGACCAGCTCCGGCGCTTGCGGGCCGCTGATCTCTCCACTCACCGTGAAGTCCGATTGGTACGCGCCGATCATGTAGCGTTGCGAGCACTTGTACCCGTCGCCCAGGTCGGCCTCCACATCCACACTGGCCAGGACGGGCCCCCGGAGCCCGAGTGTGACGGTCGCCGGGGTCTTGAGGTCTCGCTGCCAGCGCTTCTCCTCCTGAGACACGTAGGCCACGGTGTCGATCGCCGGCTTCAGCGGGTCGTACTCACCCCAGGTCCCGTATCCTGCTCCACACGAGCCGATGCCGTAGTCCTTGCCGCTGGCATTGGAGACCAGCGAGGTGAGAGTGCCGCCGCGCTCGCCGCTCCATCCCAGGGACAGGCGCGAGTTGCGCACCCGGATTCCCGCATCATCTTGCTCCACCGACAGGTCGGTGGGCGGCTGTGGTGCGTCTCCCGCGCACAGGCTGAAGACCGTGGCGCTCTTTGCAGGGAGCATGGCGATCCAGTAGATAACATTGCCCCCTACAACCTGGGATGGAACCACATTCCCACCCTGTTCGCGAATGT
Source organism: Armatimonadota bacterium (assembly GCA_013314775.1). NCBI lineage: Bacteria > Bacillati > Armatimonadota > Armatimonadota bacterium. Next base: position 71,043 of record JABUFB010000016.1, read on the forward strand.
ACGCGGGCTTGCCGTCCAGCACCGCCGGGTCGAATGTGTACGAGACCAGATGGTTCTCCAGGTACTCGTCATGGGGGTTGGTGACGATGAGGGGCAGCACGGCGTCCGGAGCCTTGGCAAAGCCCTGCGGGTAGCTGAGCAGCCCCAGTGTGACGCCTTTCTCTTTCCGCATGCCGCCCACGGTATACTCGAGACCGGCGGCGGCAGGGGTGAATGCCACCTGGTCGCCGGGTTTCGGACAACGCGGCACACTCACCTGCGCTGACTCGCCCTGTGCGATGTTCCCCGCAGTCTCGCTGCCGCCGCCCATCACGAGGCGTACGTCGGTGGCCTGCGCGTCCTTTGCCCATGGGAAGGGCTTCGAGGTCACCGTTGCCACTGGCTTGCGAGTGTCAATGACCCGCGAGGTCACTTGAAGGTCGGGCAGACGCTGGACCAGGAGTTCCCTCCAGAAGTTGGATGTCTGCCCGTCCACATCCACTTTGAAAACGACCGTCTTCGTGCCCCAGTCCACGTCGTCGCGGGCCTTGATTGTCATCGGCACCGTTACCGTCTGGCCCGGGGTTACCGTGAACCGCGCCGGCTCGGCGGTGAGGCTTGGCAGGTGCGAGGCCAGGCTGACGGTGCCCGTGGCGGCATCGCCTGCGCGGTGCGTCACCTGCAGGTTCACAGTGAGTTCCTGCCCCGGCGCCAGGGCAAGTTCCGGCGTGGTCAGCCCCACTCGTCCGCGTGTCACCTGGAACACGCCGTAGTAATCCATTGCCGCACGAAGCAGAGCAAACTCCGGTCTGCCCGGCGCGGGGTGGATCTCCTGGACGGTTCCGGTCTGCCCGTCCAGGGACAGCGCCCGCACCTCCACAATCGGCCTGGGGCCTGTGTCCTCCAGCGAAATCTCAACCGTCTTCCGCTCAGGCGCCTTGCTGTTGTAGGCCAGGAGGATCTGGGTCTCGCCGGCTTGCAGGGAGGTCACCATCACGCCCTCAGGCGCATCCACGGCAAGCTCCCTTGAGCAGCCTGCCCAGCCACACAGCAGCGTGTCCAGATAGGCCTCGGGCGCGATCTGGTCGAACCGGCCGTTGACGAAAAAGACGTTTCCCGGTTGGGTGGCGAGCATCTCCCGGGCGATGCCATCGCTGTAGCGGCTGAGAATACGGTCTTCGGCGGTAGTCAGCGGCCGGTGAGGCATCCAAGAGCCCTCGATGGTCTTCCCCGACAATTCGCCCCATTGGTCAGCTTCCGAGAGCGTCACCGCAGCCTTCGGCAGCGAGAATCGAGCCTCCGTGCTGAATGGCAGATTGGATGTCGCAAGTTGCAGCCAATCCAGCGCGAGATTGCAGGACCGGTGCTCGGACGGGTATCTCAAAGGGTCAATCTCTGTGGGCACCACCGGCTCCTGGTAATCCAACATCAGCTCGCCGTAGACTGTGTCCCCCACCACCGCGGCGGGGATCAGCACCTCGTAGTCGTTGTTGCCCGCGCGCACGGGGAATGTCCCCGCGAGGCGCCCTTCCACCAGCACCCGCACCTCATGGCCGCGGATTGCCGAACCCTTGAGCCGCAGCACGTGGTCTCTGTGGGGACTGAAGGGCAACAGCAGCAAGGTCCGGGTGCCCACCGCCGGTGTCCAGCGCACGGTCATGTCGCGGTCCGTAGCGCCGAACTTGTCCGGTGGCAGTTTGCCCCAGTTCTCGCGCCCGCTGAAGCCGTCCAGGAGGAACTTTTCGTCGCCCTCTACGCCGATGTCCACATAGGCGTTCATATCCGGGCCGGGCTGGGCCGCAACGGCCGCCTGTGCTGCGGCTGTCTCCAGACCGAACAGTTCATCCGCGCCGGGGAAGTCATCCACGAGCAGGCGCCGATTGGTGTCCGCCGCTGCCCACTGGGAGATGAGCTCACTGATGCTTTCGTCCGCGGCATTGTAGCCGAATCCGACACCACCCGAGGGGGCAACCAGCACGTCGAACTTCGCGAGCTCTTCGGTGGTGACGAAATCGTCGGGGATCAGGTCGAAGCGCACGTTGTTGCGGCGCAGGGCCTGGATGCACGCGTAGATGTCCTCGGGATGCCGGCCACCCGCGAGCCAGTGCCAGTCGTTGAGCAGCACCGCGACTTTGGCGTCCCTGTTCCAATTGCGGATGCTGTCGAAACACTCCTTCATGATGGTGCTGTACAGCAGGTTTTTCTCGCAGTAGACCTTGCCGTACTCCACGCAAGGTTCCAGGTTCGAGCCTTCCCACCACTCGTTCCATGACAGGTGCAGCAAGGCTTCCGAGTAATGCGCCAGCGCCTGCACCCAGAAGCGGTCGAAGGCGTTGAAGTCCGGTGGGTAGCAGATCCCGGGAATGCGAATCTCCCAGTCGTGGTAGAAGTTCTTGAAAGTGTCGAAGAACACGGTGTCGTAGCGCTTGGCCACGGCGGCCTGGATGAAGCGCTCTACGTCCTGATCATGGGGAACCCCGAATATCCCGCCGTACGAGTGGGGCCCGCAGAAAACCCTGGCCTGGTCGGAATAACCGAAGCCCATGTAGGGCTGGTAGGCGATGTCCCACGAGAACAGGCAGCCCGGGAGATTGAGCCGGGTTCGCGCGACGGCATTGGCCCGCTGCATCTCGGCTTCCCACTGCTGGTAGATGTACTTGATGCTTTCCGCTCTCTGATGTCCACGCGCGGCGGTGTCGAGGGTGACGTCCCCAAATGTGGCGAATTCGGTGCCCCAGCGGTCATTGAGCGCCTCGACGTCGCCGTACTTGCGCTTCAGGTGGTCCTGGAAGCCCTCGGTGGTTGCGGTCACTTTCGGCGCGCCATTGCGGCCGTAGATCAGGGCTATGGGCTTGTCATTTACCCGCGGATAGGCAGGGCTGTCCCCCAACAGGCGCAGGTAGAACTCAGTATCGCGGTTCGGGTCGAGGTTCTTGGCGAACTGCTCCATATCGAAGTCCGTGCCGTCCTGGTACACGGACATCCAGGTATCATACCCGCGCTCGCGGAGGGTTTCGGCGGCTCGCATGACCGTGAGCTCCCGCGCCTGGTTGTCCAGACCAACCCATCCTGGGCCCCAGTAGTCCATGAAGTGGTGGGTGACACCCCACTCGGAGGCCTCGTGCAGGCTTGCGAGGTTGTCCTCATAGGCGCGCGAGTCGTAATAGCCGCGCAGCGGAGTGTTGTAAACGCCGCCCATCCAGCCGCCCAGTTCGGTCTGGTAGTCCCACGTGTACCAGTAGAAGAATGTGACCGAAATCCAGGGGCGATCCAGGGCCACAGCAGGGGCCGCGAGGATGACCAGAAGAAGCGCGACCGCAAGGGCGCGACTCATAGGGGACGCCTCCTCAGATGGGGAACAGGGCGCGTGTCTGTGCCCCGTCAAGAATAGCTGACGAACGCGGTGCACCCGGAATCAGGGACGGCCGCAGGCCCCTCTGATCACAAGCTCACCGCGCCGCCACCATTGCCGGGCAGCTCCACGATCTCGAACCAGTACCTGCCGATGGCCTTCATCACGTCCACAAGCGAGGCGAAGGTCACCGGCTTTGTCACGTATGAGTTCACCCCGAGATCGTAGGTCCGCAACACGTCCTCTTCGGCCTTGGACGAGGTCAGCACCACCACGGGAATCCTGCGCAGCGCCGGATCGGCCTTGATATCGGCCAGGGCTTCGCGCCCATCCTTGCGCGGCATGTTCAGGTCCAGCAGAATCAGTCCTGGCCGCGGAGAATTGGCGATGTCGGCGTATTCGCCCTGACGGCGCAAATACCGCAGGAGTTCCTCGCCATCATGGACGAAATGCAGCTCATTCGCCAAGCGGCTCTCCTCCAGCGCGTCGCGAACCAGCAGGCAATCCTCCTGGTCGTCGTCGGCCATCAGAATCACGATAGGCTTGCCGTTGTGTTCCATCGCGCAGACTCCTCCCTGTTACCTGACTGCCGGACGGGCAGGGTGACGGTGAACGTTGAGCCCTTGCCCGGTTCGCTCTGCACCGTGATTTTCCCTGAGTGCCGGTCCACGATCTTGCGGCAGACTGCCAGACCAATACCGGTCCCAGAGTACTCGCCACGACCGTGAAGCCGCTGGAAAACTGCGAAGATACGTTCCGCGTACTTCTGCTCGAACCCGATGCCATTATCGGCAATTTGGATTTCGTAGCAAGGGCCGTTCGCGCAACCCTCTTCCACGAATCGCCCGGAGATTCTAACCACGGGGGGCTCATCTTCGCGGCGGAACTTCACCGCGTTGCCGATGAGATTCTGCAACAGTTGCTGCATTTGCACAGGATCCGCATCGATGGTGGCCAGGTCTTCCGACTCAACCCGGGCCCCGGCTTCCGCGATACTGATCTCCAGGTCCGAGAGTACCTCGGCGAGAATGCGCGAAAGGTCCACCGGCTCGAAGGGCTGCGCCCGGGTGGTGACGCGCGAATAGGTGAGCAGGTCGTTGATGAGTCCCTGCATCCTGCTCGCCGCATTGCGCATCCGGGTCAGGTACTCGCGACTCTCAGCGTTGAGTCCGTCGCCGGCTGTCGCCTCCAGTCGGTCCCCGAAGGCCTGGATCTTGCGCAAGGGCTCCTGCAGGTCGTGCGAAGCAACGTAGGCGAACTGCTGCAATTCCTCGTTTGATCGTCGAAGCTCGGCGGTGCGCTCCTGCACTTTCTGCTCTAGGCTCTCGTTGAGCGCCTTGAGTTCCTCAATTCGCTTGCGCCTCTGGATCAGTTGCCACATGCCCTGCATCAGGAGCTGCAATTGCATCACGTCCGACTCATCGTAAGGGGCTTCCTTATTGCCGACGCCCGCCACGATCACAATGTGGTCGCCCTCGAAAATCGGGACGTTCATGTGTCGCGTGAGCGCCACATGCCCGTCGGGGTACCCCTTCTTGAGGGGATTGGGCGCCGCATAGTCGTTGGTGATCACAGGCTTGCGCTGGCGTACGGCCTCGCCCCACAGGCCGGTGGATTCCACCGGGTAATGAATGGGCTTGTCATTCATCGCGCACTGTTGCATCGCGGTTCTTGACCACGCATGCATGGTGAGCACGCTTTCATCGTCATTTGTGAATGCGAGGTAGCCGATTTCGCTGTTCGTGAGGCGCACTGCCTCCTCCAGCGCGAAATTGGAAAGCTCAGAAAGCGTTGCGTCCGTCATGTCGGACAGATCATGGAGGGCCTGGAGCCTGCTCTCGTTCAGCCGCAGTGCTTCCTCCGCCGCCCGGCTTTCCGTAATGTCAACGCCGGCGCTGACCACGAACTCCACGTTGCCACGCTTGTCCGTACAGCAGGTGTTGGACCACGAGATCAACCTTCTGCCGCCGTCTCTGGTCAGCCAGTAGTTCACATATTGATTCGGGAAATCTCCCGCCACCAGACTGCTGAAGACCCTCTGCACCGCTTCCCGCTCCTCCGGAGCCAGCAATATCTCCCAGAGCGGCTTGCCGCGCATTTCCTCGAAAGTGTAGCCCGTTGTCTGGGCGCAGGCGCGGTTGAACTGGATGATCCGGCCCTCGCGGTCGAGAACGACGATCAGGCTGGCAGCGGTGTCAAGCACCGCGGACACAAAATCGCGCTGCTGACGCAGTTCCACGAACAGGCGGTGGAAGAGGATGAGACTGGTGGCCAGCAGCAGGGAGATCAGCAGCGCGACCAGTTCCATGCCGAGATTGAGTTCCGGTGACCGGGCATTCGTCGCCTCGGCGTAGAGGGAGATCCCCCTTCGCAGCGCCATGAGGGCGAATGTGCAAGCCACTGCGATCCAGGGACCGCGGCGGTCCGTCACGGTGATCATGCGGATGGCAAGCACGGCGCACGCGATCTGTAGAGCCATAGACAGACCGGTGACGATGATCACGTCGGTACCACCTCCAGCCAGCAGCGTCTTGCCTGTCCTGGTCTCGTCTACCCGGAATGGGTACTTCGCCGAATGAGTAGACGAGTCCTGTTCCCAATCAAATGCATGGCGGCAAAGGCCCCGCGGAGGTGTCCGGCGAAGAGATGCTCAGCTTGCCCTGCCAGGAGGCCCTTGACCATGCCCGACAGGCCCAATGTGCTGCTCATCACCGCCGATCACATGCGCTGGGATGCTCTCGGCTGCAACGGGAACCCCTTCGTCCAAACGCCGAATCTGGATGCCCTTGCTGCGAGGGGCGTGACCTTCGACGGCTCATTCAGCTGCAACCCCATCTGTGTGCCCGGGCGGGCGACGATAACCACCGGCAACTACTCCCACGTCTGCACCGGCATCAAGAACAACTCCGGTCGCATTCGGTCAGGGCAGCCAACAATCGCGGCCCATTTCCGAGATGCCGGCTACCACACGCTTGCCGTGGGAAAGCTGCACTATGTCCCCTACGCGCCGCCGGGACAGCCCCGCCTGCTCCACGGATTCGAACATGCGGAGTTGTGCGAAGAGGGTCGGATTCTGCACCAGTTCTCTCCCGGCGCAGACGCCCGCGGCCTCGAGGATTACCACGATTGGCTGCATGATATGGGCTGGGGCGGGTACGAGCGCGCCCATGGCACCGGGAACAATGACGTCCATCCCGCGCCGTCACCCCTGCCCGCGGAGCTTCATGAGGAGTCCTGGGTTGCGACGCGGACCATCGCCAACCTCGAGGATCATCTGTCTTCGCGGCCCGGCCGGCCCTTCTTCGCCTGGGCATCCTTCACCAAGCCCCACCCGCCGTATGATCCACCCCGACCTTTTGACGCCCTTTACGACCCGCGGGACATCCCGCCGCCCGTGGGTTCTGTGGACCTGCTTGCGGACCGCGACCCGTGGCTGCGATACAACCCGGTGGCCTATGGCTGGGATAAGCTTTCGCCACAGGCGGTGCAGGTGGCCCGGGCCCACTACTTCGGGATGGTCACATTCCAGGACCAGATGATCGGCCGCATCCTGTCCTTCCTGTCCGACGCGGGCTTGACTGACAACACCCTCGTCGTCTACACCGCGGACCACGGCGATCTGCTGGGCGATTTCGGCTGCTTCTTCAAGTGCAACATGTTCGACGGCTCGGTGCGTATCCCGGCAATCTATGCGGGCCCGGGGGTCGCCCCTCACGCGACGTCGGGCACCCAACTCGTGGGCCAGCACGATATCCTGCCCACACTTGCGGAACTGACCGGCACCAGCCTGCGCGCGCCGGTTATGGGGTCCAGCCTCGCTCCTGCGCTGCGAGACCCGTCGGCCCAGTCGCGCGAGCTCGTCTTCTCGCAGTCTCTCGACTCACCCCGCCAGTGTTACATGGTGCGCTCTCACAGCTTCAAGTACGTCTACCACGAACTGGGCGGGATTGAGGAGTTGTATGATTGCAAAGATGATCCGCACGAACTGCGGAACCTGGCGACGGACCGGCCGGAACTCGCCGCCGAATACCGCGCGGCCCTCGTGGACTGGTGCCGGGAGACCGGGGATGCGGCGATGCTGGACGAGGCCGGCGACCTGCGGGTCTCCGACGAACAACTCGACCGGCGCGACGCCTTCAACCCGGGCAATATGGGCTGGCGGTGGTATTGAGGGCCGCGCCTGTGGTGGTCGCCGCGCACGGTGGGACGGGCACGCAGTCTTCAGATGACAGCGTAGCGCGATGCTAGTCCCCTGGTTCGTCCCTCTCTTGCCCCTTCGCGCGGTTCGGGGTAATCTTGGCGCAAATGCAATACCCGATTACGACCGCTATCACGCCAGAAAGGCAGGCGTCCGATTTGTCCGACATCACCGCCCTCGAATCCCGCCTCGACGACTTCGACCCGCAGGTCCGCCGGGAAGCTCTCGAAGAGCTTGCCGCCGCGCGTGTACCGACCGCTCCCGCCACGGACAATCTCAACATGCACTGCCATTCATTCTTCTCGTACAACGCCGACGGCTGGTCGCCCTCTCACATCTCCTGGGCAGCCCACTTGGCCGGCCTTTACGCCGCCGGCTTGTGCGATTTCGATGTGCTGGACGGCCTCGAGGAGTTCCTGGCCGCCGGGCAGCTTCTTGGCCTGCGCTCCACGGTGAACCTCGAGACCCGAGTGTACTTTCGGGAGTATGCGGACGTGGATATCACCTCACCAGGCGAGCCCGGGGTCACATACATCATGGGCGCGGGATTCGTCACTCTGCCCCCGCCCGGGACATCGCAGCACGCCGGCCTGTGTGCTTACCGCGACGCTGCCTGCGCTCGAAACGTGGACCTGGTGAACCGTATCAACCCCCACGTGCCGGATATAGCCATTGACTACGAACTCGACGTTCTGCCCCTCACGCCGATGAACGCCGCTACTGAGCGCCATATTATCCGGGCGTATGTGAATAAGGCGGCCGAAGTCAACGGCAGCCCGGAGCGGACCGCTCAATTCTGGTCGGAGATACTGGGCAAGCCCGCGGCGGATCTCGAGCCGATTCTGGATTCCCCCGACTTCGAGGAGCTGGTGCGGTCAAAGCTGGCCAAGCGCGGCGGGCTCGGATACGTACAGCCCTCCGAGGACACTTTCCCGCCGGTGGACGACTTCATCCAGTGGGTCTTGTCCTGCGATGCGATCCCCATGATCACCTGGCTGGACGGCACCAGCGGGGGAGAAGAGGATGGCCGGGCCATGCTGGAGTGCATGGTGGCCAAGGGCGCGGCCGCGCTGAACATCATCCCGGACCGCAACTGGAACATCAAGGACCCCGAAGCGCGGGAGAGGAAGATCGGCAAGCTGCGGGAGATCGTGGCTATCGCCGATGACATGAACCTGCCGATAAACATCGGCACGGAGATGAACAAAGCCGGCCTGCCCTTCGTGGACGATCTCGGCGGGCCGGTCCTGATAGACTTGCGCGAGAGTTTCATGCGGGGCGCGCGGATTATGGTCGGCCACACAGTGATGGCACGGTTCGTGGGGATGAGCTATGTGGCGTGCGACATGGACCTGCCGCGCAAGAACGCTTTCTTCGAGTCCGTGGGGGCACTGCCGGCCGTGAACGACACGATCGCGGAGGCCCTCACGAAACTCGGGCCGGACATGGCGATGCAGCGTATCTCCGAGAGCGCCGCCGCGGGTGTATGGAGGGTGTAGGGGGCTGCGCGGTCAGCCCAAGCTCACCCCGCAATCCGCCGCGACCCTGCGGATGTACCTGGCCGCCGGCGCGAACTGCTCGGGCCTCATGTGTTCCATCATCAGGGGCGTGTCCGGGTCCAGTCTCGCCAGTTCCGTCAGGTACACGCGGTAGTCCAGCGTGCCTTGTCCCGGCGGGACCTCGTCGATGTGCACCATGAACCGGTCGCTCATAGTGATGTCCTTGGCATGGCAGCTTCGGATGTATGGCCCCAGCTTCTCGAAGCACTCCCGGATCAGGTCGCCATTGCGGAAATACCGCGCCGGGCAGTTCACCAGATTCGTCGGGTCCAGGTGCACCGCGCAAGCTGGACGGTCTATCGCCTGGATTAGCCGCAGGTAGCTATCTGCGGAATCCGGCAGCATCCACGGCATGGTCTCCAGCGTGTAGAAGGTCCGCGTGGGCTGCACTGCGTCGATGATCGCGCGGGTGGTTTCGACAATGGCGTCGAAGGTCTCGGGCAGGAGGTCTTCGGCGCAAGGGCCGTCCCACTTGTCACCGCGCGAGCCGACGATGTTCACGCAGCATCGCGCGCCGATCCTGTCCGCGACGGCCAATTGGTTCACACATCGCTCGAAGGCCTCTCTGCGGGTCTTCTCATCACGGCTCAGTGGGTTGGACCAGGCGCCGACCTCGGCGATAACGAGGTTCGCGCGCCTTGCTGCGGCCACGTAATCATCCATCAGGTACTCGACGGGGTCCGGCCAGTAGGCCGCCGTGTAACCTGCCTGTCTGTGTGCCTCGGCCCAACTGTCCGGGTCGTTTGTGCCGAAAACGGGGCCACCGAATCTCACGGGGGCCTCCTGTCTCTGCGCCGCGGGTGCCGGAAGGTCCCGGTCCCTACGCGGCGAATACATGTGTCTCCGGAATCCTTCCTCGGAGGTCCCCCATGGCCCTTCCGTCTACCCTTCGCCGCGCCCAGCTGATTCTGCTCACGATCTCGCTCTGCCTGTGCGTCTTGGCTGACGAATGGCCCGGCTGGCGGGGCCCGCTGGGGAACGGCGAATGGAATGAGGACGGCATCACCGATACACTTCCTCAGGGTTCGATCCCCCTGCGTTGGACTGCGCCCATTGCAGGCGGATACAGCGGACCGACGGTGGCGAATGGACGCGTGTATATCACCGACCGGGTGACCCGGCCTCGCGAGCAGGAGCGGGTGCACTGTTTCGCGTGGGATTCCGGCACTCTGCTGTGGACCTGCGCCTATGATTGCGACTACAAGAAGATATCGTACACCACCGGGCCCCGGGCGAACGTGGCCGTGAGCGACGGTCGGATCTATCAATTGGGCTCCATGGGTCACCTGCTCTGCCTTGACGCCAACAGCGGCGACGTCATCTGGCGGAAGACTCCGGGGGAAGACTACGCCGTGCGCCTGCCCACCTGGGGCATTGCTGGGTCGCCGGTGATCGCGGATGACCTGATCATCGCCCAGATCGGCGCGGAGGACGGCGGCTGCCTGATAGCCTTCGACAAGGCTACAGGGGCCGAACGCTGGCGGGCGCTGGATGATGACGCGTCTTACGCCGCTCCAGTGTTGTTCGAGCAGGCCGGGCGCAAGCTGGTCGCGGTGTGGACCAAGTTCCGCATAGCCGCCATCGACCGCGCAACTGGGGAACAGGTCTGGAGCGTGGGCTTTCCCGGGGGTGGCACCGACCCCGCAATCGCCACGCCCATTGTGGATGGCCCGTGGATGTTCATCTCCGCTTTCTGGCATGGCAGCGTCATGCTTCGCCTGCACCCGGACAAGCCGGCGGTGGAGATGGTCTGGCACCGCAAGGGCCAGAACGAGCGGAATACCGACGCTCTGCACGCCTGCATGACCACACCCATGTTCATTGGCGGGTATATCTACGGGATCGATTCATGGGGCCAACTGCGCTGCCTGGACCCGGCTACCGGAGACCGGCTCTGGGAGGACACCACGGTTGTCCCCCTGGACCGCTGGGCCAATGCGCATATGGTCCGCAATGGGGACCGCGTCTGGTTCTTCAACGAAAAGGGCGAGCTGATTGTGGGCCGGGTCTCGCCCCAGGGCTACCAGGAGATCAGCCGCTCACGTCTTATCAAGCCGACCAGGGGCCAGTACGACGGCCGCGGGGGAGTGTGCTGGAGCCACCCGGCCTTCGCTTACCGGCACGTCTTTGCGCGCAATGATGAGGAACTGGTCTGCGCGGACTTGACGGCGAGGGAGTAGACGCCTTATACCAGCCAGACCGGGCACAGGAACGCGCTTCGCGAAGGGTAGCGAACCCCGACGTCAGTGCCCCGGTTCACCGTTACCGTTCAACTGTGCATCCGGCCGTAACCAACGCATCACACCGTGGAGCGCCCTATGAACGACACCTTCGAACCACCTGTCTCGCCGTGCTATCCTGACCTGCGGGGTAAGGTCGCCCTTGTCACCGGTGGTGGCGCAGGGATTGGCAAAGCAATCAGCGTCCGTCTCGGGACCGAGGGCATGCGGGTGGTCCTCTGCGGGCGCACTGAGGAGAACCTCATCGAAACGGCCGGGGAAATCACGGGCGCGGGTGGGTTCGCTCTGCCCGTGGTGACAGACGTATCCGACGAGGCGCAAGTGGACGCACTGTTCGCGCGCATGGCGCAGGAGGGCCTGCAACCTGATCTGTTGGTACATAATGCGGCCCTGGTGCGCGGCGGAGCGTTGTCCGACACGAACACCGACTACTGGCAGCGGATGCTCGCGACCAACGCTGACAGCGCCTTCTTCCTGGCCAAACGCCTCGCGCCGGTGATGCTTGAGCGGGGGAGTGGCGCCATGGTCTTCATCAGCACCATCGGCGCGCTGCAATCGCACCACCGGATGCTCGCCTACGACAGCAGCAAAGGCGCCATTGAGGCCTTCGTGCGCTCGCTGGCCCTGGAATTGGCGCCGGCGGGGATCCGGGTGAACTCAGTTGCGCCGGGTCCCATCCGGCGCAAGGGTATCCCGGCGGGCACGCCTTTGGAGACCGTCCGCCAGCCGTACGTTCCTATGCAGCGCTACGGAAGCAGCGACGAGATCGCCGCCGCCGTGGCTTTCCTGGCAAGCTCCCAGGCCTCATACATCACCGGGCAGACGCTGTGCGTGGACGGCGGGTCCACGGCGCAGTTGTCTCCGCCGGGCATCTTCATCTGAATGGGGAGAATGACTACCCGCCTGGCCTCGCCAGGCCCACGATGATGTCCGTGGTGTCGCTCGGGTTGGTGCTCCAGGCCACGTCCAGCGCGCCCGAGAGCTGATACCGGTGGGTGGCGTTCGGCCCCGAGTACGTGGGCGGCGCGTTCACCGGGACGTGGAGTTGGACCTTGAGCACCTGTTGCTGACCCGCCGACAGCTTGATCGGGCCGGGAATGCGCTGCTCGGTGTCCAGAGTCTGCACCCGCTTGTAGTCGTCCTTGTCTCCGGTCTCTTCGCCCTTCTCGTCAAATACGGGCACTTCGAACCGCACTTCCTCCTCACCCGTAAGCCTGACCAGCGCGGACTTTGCCTCGACGTCGCTGTTCGCAGTGATGTTCAGCCGGATGTTGATCGCCTCGCCGGGCATGTACACGAGCTTATCCAATTCCAGCGCCACCGTGGCAGGCCCACCGCTGATGCGGACCGGGAAACGCATGGTTGCCTCCCTGGGGAAGCATGAAAGTCTCCGCGGCAGGAATCGGGTTCCATGCGCTGCCGCGACAGACCTTCAGGAGTGGGGAACAGGGAGAGACGGGCAGGCGATCTCCGGTGCCCGGCGACGCTGCCCGTCCCAGTATCTGGCGGAAATGGTCTGTCCGTTCAGTCTCTTTGCAGGACGATCTCCACGAAGGTCTGGCGTCCATACTGGTGGTCCAGGTCGCGCTGTGCGGCTCGCAGCCCAGATCCGGCAGGTGGTGTCACCTGCAACCGGTACCGGCCGGAAGCGGGGTTCTCGAACCGGAAGTAGCCGCCTGCGCCTGTCACCGTCTGTCCAACCCGGTGAGAGCCTTTGAACAGCTCAACCGTCGCACCCACAACCGGGGTCTCACCAGCGGCCGCGTTCACCGATGCGGTTGTTGGAGCTGCGGCCAGCACCACACCGCCGATGTCCGGTTCGCCCGGCGGCAGGCCGCCGCCGATGTAGCTCAGAAGCACGGCCTCACCCCCGCAGCCCACCAGCGCCGAAAGAACGAAGAACGCCATCAGTCCGGCGATGCCCTGACCTGTCGCCTTCATCGTCACTGATCCCCTTTCGTCGGGCGATCCATAGACGCGATTGCCGGCAGAGCCTGTCTCTCGCCCCAGAAGTAGCCGATCTCCCGCGCAATTTCGACCGCCTGCCGGGCGTGTTCACGCGCCTGGTCGCCTTTTTCCAGTCGGGCGAGCAACACCAGTGCGTCAGCCTCTAAGTCGCGGCAGCCTGCCTGACGGAGATCTTGCAGGACCGTCCGCAGCGTGTCCAGCGCCGTCGCGGGGTCATCAGCCATGCGGCATCTCGCGCGTTGCAGCCTGGCTGCAAGTTGCAGACGTCTCCACTGCAGCTTCGCGGCGCGCGACTCTGCACGGGCGATGTGGTAATCGGCATCGGCCGGCCTCCCGGCGTCGAGATAGGCCAGCCCCAGCGCGAGTTCAGCCTCGGCGAGCACGTGTCCGCGTCCGGCGTCAATCGCTTTCTCGATACCCAGCCGCGCGTGGTTGCGTGCGCCATCAGAGTCCGCCTGGCAGCGGAGCATTTCAGACCGCAGCACTTCGACCAGCGCCTGGAGACGTGCGTCTGCCGCGAGTTCGGCCCAGTCTCCAAGCGCTTCGAGTCTCGCCGCCGCTTCTGAGAGCCGTCCGGTCCGCAGGAGGACGATGGCCTCGTTCAAAACCGCCTCGCGAACCTGGTCCGGCTGGGATGCCTGGGCGGCGATCTCCCGAAGGTCAGCGAGAAGTCTTCCGGCGAGGCCGTAGTCCCCCCGACTCAGCGCCAGGTTGACGCGGTTGGACAGGATGTATGTGCGGGCTGTGAGGACATATGTTTGGGGTTGATTGTCCGCCTCAGCGATCGCCTGCGCCTCGTCCAGGTACTGCTGCGCTGCGTCAGGGTAACCCGCCTGATCCTCCAGCGCCGCGAGAGATACCCGACCCGCCCAGCGCGACCACCATGCGTCAGAATGTGCCAGCGCCAGGGCATGGTCTCGGGCTGCGATGAGATTGCCGGAAGCCTGCAGGACGCGGACCATCTCCTGCAGGACTGACCTCTCAGCTCTGGTGTCACCGAGATCCCGCGCGGTCTCCAGAGCCTTCTCCAGTGACGCCCGTGCTCGCGGCAGGTCACTGCGTTCGAACCATGCGTGGCCCATGTGCAGGCGGGCTTCCAGGACAGCCTTTGATGCCCCACGATCTCGCGCTAGCTCCAGCAGTCTTGGGGCCGCCTCCAACAGCGCTGCGGTATCGCCTAACCTTCGGTATGCCAGGCACAATTCGCGGACCGTCTCCAACATAGCGGCGTCATGCCGGTCCTTCTCCGCTGCTCGGCGTTCGCGTTCCGATGCAAGCTGACTTGCCAATGCTTCGACGTTCGTCTGGAGTGCGTCTCGTTCCGAGCGCAGGCTCTCGGCGTCGGCGGTAGTTGCGGACGGGTCATCCAGGAGGAACCAGGTGAGAGGCTTTCCGCACAAGTCTGCAATGGCCTGGAGCCGATCAAGGGGAGGAAGGGTTGTGCCTGCCACGTAGTTGTGGACGAGACCGCGCGTAACACCCATCTTCCGCGCGAAGGCGGCCAGGGAATCGTGCCCGGCCTCGGCGATGGCGGACTGTATGCGCGTTGCCAGGAGCTTCCGCCCGGTTTCGGTAGAGATGTCCACGGGGGGATAGTAGCATCGTCTACTCATAATGTCAATTGACAATCTGTAATGACATTGTGTCTATTATAAATAGACGACATCGCAACCCTGTTGAACATCGCTCTCGTTTCGGGGGTATAGTCTTCTTAGAGCCTCACCCAATTCTCTCCTCGGGAGTGGTAGCCTTGAAATCCGCACTTGCGCTTGCTCTGCTCGTCGTTGCATGTGTGCTGTCCGGCTGTGGTGGGGGTGGTGATGAGGTCGCCGGGTCATCCTCTGGAACTGCCATGATTGTCGGCACCGTAACGGCCCCCGGTGTTGCGACGTCCGCTGCCCCTGAGAACCCAGCCGCGTACTGCCAGGTTACCGTAGAAAACGCCCAGACCCGCACCCGTCTCGGATCAGGCCAGGCAGACGGCGTGGGGCAGTACAGCATCGGGCCTATCCGTTCGGGTCAGACGATCATGGTACGCGCCACCCTTCGGGATGGTACCCAGCTCAAAACTCGCGCCCAGGTGCGCGGCGGCAATTGCCGGGCCGACGTGGACCAGGATAGCACAATCGCGGCCGCAGTGGTCGAGTCCCTGCAGGATGCGGGTGTCACCGATGAGGACCTGCAGGGCGCGGCCTACGACGTGTGTGCTCAGTATCAGGCGCGAACTCGGTACCATTACCGGACCGCCGGCAATATCCCGCCAGACTTCACGAACCCCGACGAGGTGGACCAGACCGCTGGCGAACTGCTGGAGGCGGCAACACAGGCGGCCATAGCGACGGCCGTAGCCACCCGCACACCCGGGGATTGCGACAACGCGGTGGCCATGGTGGAAGCGCGCCTGCGTGCAGGTGACGCCACCGCCACCGGTTGGGGCGCGGAGGTCCGCAGGCGGCTCTCCGTGGCGATGCAGAATGGTCGGAAGTTCACGGCCGAGGAAGTGGCAGAAGCCGCAACGGCCGCGGTCCTGGGCACAGTGCAGTCGGCAGGGGGGGACCTGGTCCGCAACCAGTTTGAGCAGCGGATACGTCACCATTACGCCGGAACGATGGAAGGGCCCGAGGCACTCGAGGTTCTCTGCGCCAGCGAGGGAACCCCGGACCAAGTTCGCCTCAAGACCCAGCAACAGGTTCGCGACTGCGTAAACGTGCTCTTGGCGGGCTAGTCGCTGGATTCTGTAGTGGCGTCAGTCTGATTTGACGCAGTCGCGTACAGTGAATGCAGCGCAACAAACCACGGGTAGACTGGATGTGTCGGCAGCCGGAAATCAGGAGGGTTCCAATGCGCGCCTCAATGGTGTTGACAGTCGTGTGTTTCGTCGCCCTGTTCCCCGCCGTTGCCGCCATTGCAGCAGACATCGCCATGTCCGTTACAGTTGCTCCGAAGGTCCTAGTGCTTAGTGCACCTACGGAGTGGATCACAATCCACACCGACATGCCTCTGGCATCGGTGGATCGCTCAAGCGTCGTGGTGACCGCTAACGGCGCGAACCTTCCCATAGCTTGCGTCAAGGCCGATGCCCGCGGGCAGATGGTGCTCAAGATCGATCAGGCGGATGTGGACCCCTTCGTCGCTCCGCCCAGCGCTACGTTCGTGGTCATCGGAAACACTACGGGTGGACTGACCTTCGAGGGTTCGGACACTATCCGCGTGCAGTAGCGCACTTCGAAGCTTCAGGGAATACTATGCGGCCTCGCTTGCACAGACGGGGCCGCATAGTCTTTGCGAGCCGTAGGCCGGTGGCCGAGCGAGCTAAAGCCCCAGCCGCTCCCGGTGTGTCCTGAGAACGAGTTCCAGTGCGTTCTCTATGATCTCGCGCTGGCCCGGATGCGGTGTGGGCGACTGATCAGCGATGCCCAATGGCTCCCGCCCCATGAGCGCCCGCAGAGAGTTCTCGACGCACGGTCCCAGCCAGGCCAGCGAGTAGCCCCCCTCCAGCACCAGCACCAGCCGTCCGGAGCACGTCTCGTCGGCAGTCTGCGCCAGCAGTGCGGTCCAGTCGTGGAAGGCCCTCGCCGAGCAGTCCATCTCGGCCAGAGGCTCGGCGTGGTGCGGGTCGTAGCCGGCGGAGACGAGGATAAGATCGGGCTGGTACTCGCGCAATGCCGGGGCCACGAGTTCCTGCATTACCCGGGCATAGTGCGCATCCCCCGCGCCCCGGACCAGCGGCACATTGATGGTATATCCGGCGCCTTCCTCGACACCCACCTCATCATACGATCCGGTGCCCGGGAAAAGGCCGTGTTCGTGGATCGACATGTAGAGGACATCCCTGCGGTGGTAGAAGAGTTCCTGGGTTCCGTTGCCGTGGTGGACGTCGAAATCTACGATGGCGATGCGCTCTGCCCCGTTGCGCAGGGCGGCCTCGGCTGCGAGCGCAATGTTATTCAGGAAGCAGAAGCCTTTGATGAGGTCTTCCCCCGCGTGGTGGCCCGGTGGCCGCACCAGGCAGAGCGAACGCGGGCAGTCGTCGCTCAGGGACGCCCTGGCCGCAGCGATGCACGCCCCAGCCGCCGCGTACGCTGCCGCGCAGGTGTCCGCCATGGCGAGGGTGTCGATGGTGAACTCCGCGCGCCCCGTGGCGCAGGCGCGATCCAGGGATGCCAGATGCTCTTCGGAATGGAGCCGGAGAAGCTGCTCGCGGGTGGCAGGCTCAAAGGGCAGAGATCGGGTATCAGCCAAGAGCCCGGAGGCGTCGAGGTGATCCAGGATCGCCCGCAGACGGTCGGGGCTCTCGGGATGTCCGGGGATGTTGTGCTTGAGAAATACCGGGTCGCTGATAATCCCAACCATGCAGCGCGCTCCTTCCGGGAGAGTGCGGTGATTATACACGATGTTGAAACGAGCCAGTAATCCGGGCGCCATTGGTCCCTGAATCGGTTTGGTGCCAGGGAAGGAATCCGAGTCCCCTTAGCGAAACCCCATGAGTTGCTGACTGCCGCGCAACCCGGGCGATAGTGCCCCTCGCCGAGGTTCTCGCCTCATGGATGCCCTCGCGAAACTGCAGTTGCACACCAATTTCGGTGATGCCGACTGGGGCATCACTGTGGTCTTCCTGGTGGTATCCACACTGCTCGGGATGTGGGCGATGCGCTACATCCGCGACATGGAAGACTACGTGGTGGCTGGACGGTCGGTGCGCACGTACCTTGGCGTCGCTTCGATGATCGCTACGGAGCTGGGCCTGGTCACGGTCATGTACTCGGCTCAGAAAGGCTTTACCTGTGCTTTCGCGGCCTTCGCCATAGCGGTGCTTGCGGCGGCTGCCGGCCTCATTGTGGGGATGACGGGGTTCATTGTCGTCCCTCTGCGGCACCACGGCGTGATGACCATTCCCGAGTTTTACGAGGTGCGCTTCAGCAGAGGCGTCCGGGTCATCGGCGCGATTATCCTCGCCGCCTCGGGTATCCTGAACATGGGGATGTTCCTCAAGGCTGACTCCATCTTCGTCACCAGCGTGATGGGGATGCATCAGGAGGGCCAGCTGAAAATTGCGATGACCATCATCCTGGCCCTGGTGCTCTTGTATACGATGCTGGGCGGGATGATCTCCGTCGTGCTCACTGACTACCTTCAGTACGTGGTGATGTCCATCGGGCTGGTGGTCACTTCGATCCTGCTCATGCAGCATTTCGGGTGGAGCGACCTGGTATCGGCGGTGTCGGAACTCAAGGGTGAAGCGGGCTTCAACCCGCTCATGAAAGAGAGCGGCCTCGGGCCCACTTATCTGGTCTGGATGCTGTTCCTGGGCTTCATCAGCGCATGCGTTTGGCAGACATCAGTCATGCGCGCCACCAGCGCCGAGAGCGAAAAGGTGGTGCGGCGCACCTATGTCTGGGGTTCGGTGGGCTTTCTCGTGCGGTTCTTGATCCCCTACTTCTGGGGCATCGTCGGCCTGGCATATGTCGCTGGACACCCGTCTCTGCGCGAGATCTTCCTGCCCGAGACAGGCTCAGCAGATTCCAGCCTCCAACTTCGCGCCATGCCCATCGCACTGGCCAATCTGCTGCCCGCCGGGTTCATCGGCCTGCTCACGGCGGGGATGCTGGCGGCGGCGATGTCTACCTACAACACATACCTGCACACCTGGAGCGCGGTGATTACCCAGGACGTCATCGCGCCCCTCATGGGCGGGCATGTGGCTGCAAAGACCCGGATCAACATCGCCCGGGGCATCATGATGCTGGTGGCCGTCTTCCTGCTGGTCTGGGGTCTATGGTACCCGCTCAGTGAAGACCTGTGGGACTACATGGCCGTCACCGGCGCGATCTACTTCACCGGGGCCTTCGCGACACTGGTTGGGGGAGTCTACTGGAAACGCGCCAGCAAGGCGGGCGCCTATGGGGCCTTCATCTGCGGCTTCTTCACCATCCTGGGCCTGAAGCCGGTGCAGCAGATATTCGGCGTCAGTTGGCCCAGCGAAGTCGTGGGGCTTGCGGTGGCCGCTTCGGCGTGCGTCGTCATGTTCCTTCTCTCATCCCTGTTCCCAGACGCCCCGAAGAAGGAGGAATAGACCATGCAGGACTTCTGGGTCTCACTGTGGGCTGTGGTCTGGTTCGGAGGGCTGGCCGTCTTTGCGCTGCTCTCCGTACTCGTCATCATGTTTGGTGGGGCCGACCTCGTGGCGATGCTCTCATCGCTGAAGATCCGTCATGAGGAACAGGAAGCTGTGGAGGCCGAGATGGCCGAGGAAGCCGCACAGGCCGACGAGAGCTGAGGAAGCGGGGAGTTGACGGCATGGCAAACCGCGCTGCAATGCCACTGGCGGCACTGTTTGTACTAGCCTTCCTTGCCACAGGTTCAGAACTATTGGCGGCGCCGCAGGTGGTCAACGGGAGCTTCGAGGCCGATGCCTACACGAAATCCCCCGGACTGTGCGCCCAGCACCGGAACCGGATCACCGGCTGGGAGGCGTCAGGCAATGTGGGCATCAACCCCATCTGGAAGGACGCCGAGAAACGCTCGGGCCCGGCCTCACCTTTCTTCGACAACGGTGCGATCCCTCATGGCCGGCAGATCGCCCTCATCCAGGGCCCGGGGAGTATCACGCAACGCATCGCAGGGTTTGAAAAGGGCCACCGGTACGTGGTCACTTTCCGCGAGAACGGCCGGGTGCAGCGGCAGGGAGACGGCTGGCCGGTGGTTCGAGTGCGGCTGGGCGACAGAATCATTGTCTCGCCTCACGAGGTGCCGCCGGTGGCGCGCAAGGACGAGTATCACGTGCCTTTCGCGCGTGTGGTAAGCGCGGTCTTCACTGCGCCGGAGGACGGAGAACTGGACCTGGTGATCGAGACTATCCAGGAACTGCGAACTACCACCGTGTTCCTGGATGATGTAAAGATACAGGAACTGCGGGAGGGTCCGGGAGCTCCCTGACCGCGGTGAGCACAGGAGGATCGCCTTGAAGCTGACCGTGGACGCCGACAAGTGCACGATGTGCGGCTGGTGTATTCCCACCTGCCCCAGCGAGATGGTGCGCAGCAAGGGCGACTTCATCAAAATTGGGCGCGTGGCCTGCATCGAGTGCGGACATTGCATCGCCATTTGTCCCACGGGCGCCATCGTGGACGAAGAGGGCAAGGAACTCGCATCTGCGGCCTCTTCTGCCCTCGAACCTGAGGCGCTGACGGCCCTGATGCAAACCCGCCGCACGGTGCGGCGGTACACGGACGAACCGGTTCTGCGTGAGGAGGTCGAGGCGATCCTGCAGGCAGCGGCGTGGGTCCCGACGGCCGCGAACTGCCAGCCGCAGGAATATGTGGTACTCACTGATCCTGATCAGGTTGCCGAACTGCGCGAGAGGATAGAGGCCCACTACCGGGCGTTCGGCGAAGCCCTGGCGGACAAAGCAAACCGTGATGTGCGGCTGGCCGAACTGGGCGCGGATCCGGAGACCGCAACACACCCCCACATGCTCGCCGCAGTGCCGGCGTTCGTGAAAGCCGTGGACACCGGCCGCGACCGCCTGTTCTTTGACGCGCCCGTGGTCATCGTCATCCACGCCGCCGAAGATCAGGTGATGCCCGCGTCTGCATGTCACTATGCAACCTTGGCAATCGTCCTGGCTGCCTGGGCGCGGGGCCTGGGGACCTGCATTACCGGGTACGCTTCGGATGCGCTGCGCATCAGGCCGGACCTGCGCGAGCACCTGGGCATCGGGCCCGGCAATCAGGTGCACGCGGTGGTTGTGCTTGGGCACCCCGCTGAAGGTTTCACGCGCATCCCGGCCCGTCGCCCTCCAAAGGTGGACTGGCGCTGAGACCGTAAGCCCTAAGGTAACCATAAGCCGGACTTCATCCCCCAATAACACCCGCGGCAGATGATGGACCTGTGCACAGGCATCTTCGCGCCCAATCCCGACCTTACCCCCGGAGGTCACCTCATGAGACCAATCCTGATGGCTGCTGTCCTTCTGTCACTGCTCTGCGGACTGTCCCAGGCCGCGCAGGTCACGGGGACCGTCTACTACGACCGCAATGCAAACGGCCAGCGGGAAACCGATGAGCCCGGGCTTCCAGGCGTGCGCATCAGCGACGGGATCACCGTCACCTGCACGCGCGACGACGGCTCATACACGCTGAATCCCCCCGACGAGTACACTGTGATTCGCGTGAGCTGGCACGCCGGCTATTGGCCCACCGCGAACCGCTTCTGGGAGGGTGTTGAAGGCGCAACCCCTCGCACAGGGCTGGACTTCGCTTTGCGCTCTCCCGTTGGTGATGAACTGAAACCAGGGGCATTGATTGTCCAGATCACCGACGTCCACACTCTGCCCGACACCGTCCACCTGATCAAGCAGGTCGCCGAACAGATCGCCGGCCTCAACCCCCGGTTCGTCATCGCCACCGGCGACCTGGTGATGGATGTCAACGGGGCCACCACAGAGGCCCGTGTGCGCGAGCTGTATTCCGCGTTCCAGGCCGGGATCAGCCCGCTACCCGTCCCCGTCCTCAGCTTGCCCGGCAATCACGAGATGTGCGGAACCGGCGCGAAGTCTTTCGAAGGCGACCAGAGTCTCCTCGGCGAGGGCGCCTACAGCCGCCTGCGAGGACCGCTCTACTACAGCTTCGACAACGCGGGAATGCATTTCGTGCTGCTGCACGCAACACGCGTGAACACACCCGGCAAAGTGGGCGGCGGTTACCGCGACGGCCTGACCGATGTAGAGCTTGAGTGGCTGAAGCAGGACCTGTTCCACGTCCCGCCGGACACGCCCATCTGTGTGTTCATGCACGAGCCGCCGCGGGGGTTCGCGAACCGTGACGCCTTCGCCGCGCTGCTGCAGAACCGGCCTGTCATCGGCATGTTCGCGGGGCATACCCACGAGGTGAAGACCTACGACTTCGCCGGCGCTCGTGTCTGGGAGAGCGGCGCGGTTTCGGGGTCCTGGTGGGCTGGTCCGGAACGGAAGAACCCTTGCCCTGACGGGAGCGCTCCGGGATACAGGCTAATCTGGGTCACGCCCGAGGGATCAATCGAGACCATCTACCGCGGCGAGTGGGCTGAGAGTGCCGCTGAGTTCCAGAGTGTCCAGTGGGATCCGGCGACCCGGCGCATCGAGGCTAACATCGCCGCGTTCGACCCGGCCCGCGAGATCACAGGCTTCGACCTGCACTTCGCGGGCATGACCTTCAGCGCTCCGGCCGAAGTGCGTGGTGGCGGAGCCTGGCGAGAAGCGGAGATCGAAGGTTTCGTGGAAAACGGGAACGTCGGCGGGTTCTACGGCCTGCGCGCGAAGGCCGTGACCGCCGACAGTCAGGGCCCGTCGGTCACGCTGAACAATCCCATGTATGTTCCATTGCCTGCCGCCGAACTTGACGGCAGTCAGGATGGGAAGCTGCGCTTCTTCATTGTGAACCAGCACGCCGCCAACCTTGTGACCATCGGCGGTCAGAGTTTCCGGATGCCCGTGGATGAGGGGATCGTGGACCGCTGGATCGAGATGCCCATCCCGGCCGAGGCGCTCAAGGGACCGGCGCAGGTCACCATCACCGCGCAGGGCACTCCTCCCGACAACCCGAATCTGGACGACTTCCGCATTTGTGCAATGAGCCTGACCGTTGGCAATCGCCAGTTGGTTGCCAACGAGACGGTGCAGCGCGAGCAATGGCTGGGGGACAACGATGAGGGCCGTCCGGCGGAGTTCACCTTCAACCTGGCGGAAGTGAACACCGCTGCGGACGCTGCCGAAGGCACGCTTTCGGTGACACTGGGAGCCAGCGCTGCGCCAACGTGGGTGATGATGAACGGCGTGAAGCTGGGCGACGTGGCGGCATCGGACAAGCGCCAGACCGCGACCCTCACCGTGCCGGCGGATGCGCTCAAAGGCCCTCTTGCGGTGACGGTGGGAGCGGGGAAGGTCGCTGAAAACGATCTGGCGGACTTCAGCGTGGCCACGCTGAGCTTGAAGATCGGTGACCGACAGTTTCTCAGCGCCGAGAAGGACATCGCCCTGGGGGATGGAAAGCCTGCGGCCGCGCCGGAGTGCACCTTCCACCTGCTGCCCTTCGTGCCGGAGGGATAAGCCACAATGGAGCAATGACCGAGTGGGCCGGCGCCGGCTGCGGGGAAGTACCGCAGACGCGCGCCGGCCGGGCTGTCACTGCTTGCTCGCGGACATCGCTTTCAGCCGCTCCCAGGCAGGTCTGGGCGTGAAGACCGGGTCCGTGTTGAAGTCAAATGCGTAGGCTATCTCGCCGCCTCTCATCAGCTCGGCCCAGGCGAGTTCCAGCCTGCCGAGGACCGCGTGGCCTCTCTGCACCCCGATCCAGACACCCCGGAGGGGCTGGTGCACGGTTCCGTCATCGGCGCCCGCCCAGTGGTCATTCCAGGGCGCGCGCGCAGGAACACTGATTTCTTGCCACTGGCCGGTGAGACGGACCCTCGGCGACAGTTGCAGGTGTTGACCGCCGGCGTCCACGAACCGCACCAGCATTTCCACTTCTCCCGGCTCCCCTCGGATTCGCAGGCGCATCTCGTCGGCCTCCACCGGGTTCCGCGGGAGCCAGTTCATCGAGACGTACCGACCGCCTACCGAGAAATCCCAATCCAGCGCCAACCTCTTGACGCCTTCGTTTTCCTGCAGGCTGATCGACGCTTTCGCACCGGGGAATTCCTGCCCGAGACTCAGACCCCACTCGCAGTGGACGATCCCATAACAGACCTCACCGCCGTGCGCCAGCAGGTAGGGTTCGTCGAACAACTCGTAGACCACGTAGGCATCCACCTTGCCCGTTCCGGAGAGAGCCCTGATGGTCTGTTCGAGGTACTCTGCCTGTTCACGTTCCGCGCCGTCCAGCGCCCCGTTCCGCCGGTTGCCTTCGGTGAACCAGATCGGCCTGCCCCACTGGCCAATTCGTTCCAGGAGGCGGTACTTACCCGAGTACGAGGTGATCTCCCGCAAGGGGTCGCCCATCTCGGAATACCAGTGCCAGGCAACCACGTCGAAAGGCACCTTGTCGCGCACCAGCAGGTCGATGAACCCGAAATGCAGCCAGCCCGCGGTGTCGATCATGGTGACGCAGTCCGGGTGAGTCTGCTTCAGGCCCTCTGACAGCCCGCGCATCATCCCGCGAATTGGCGCGTAGAGGGCCTCGTCGTAGTCCGTCATTGCTGCCCCGTCGCGATCACCCCCACCGGGCCACTTTGTCATGCACCGGCAGTCTCGCTCGTTGCTCAGCTCGAAGTAGCGTATCCTGCCCCGATATCGCTCGCCACACTGCCGCCCGTATGTGAGACTCGCGGCATACCAGGCGTCCTCAGTGTCCTCAGCGGGCGCGGGTGGAAACAGGACCGGGAGCAGCTCGACTCCGGCCCTTTCTGCAGCCTGGAGAATCTCATCGTTCAGCGCCCAGTCTGCTCCCCAGTCGATGCGGCACAGGTCCATGCCGCAGCCGCTTACCCAGGCGAAAACCTGGTCCCAGCCAGTGGGCATGAGCTTCGTGTGGCCCGGATGGCAGCAGACGCCAATTCGCATGGTCTCGGGCTGTGCGGATGCAAGCGAGACCACGCTGGCGCCGAGGATACCAGCAAGCAGAGCAGGAAGAAGACGCATGGTAGAAAGTCTCCGATGCGGATGTCACCCGGCATACCCAATTCCCGCACAGAGGCACCGAAACCTGCCCGGCCGAGAGGCAGGGACCCGGGGCGCCGGTGCGGAATATGCCCTCATTGCGTCGCCGTTGACCACCGGGCGAGCGAGAGACCCTCGAAGTCGACCCGCTCCACCGATCGGCAGGAGGAACACAGATGATTCGTCTGCTGATGCTGTCCGCACTTGCTGTTGCTTCCGTGGCCTTCCCGCTGGATCTCCTGCGCGATGCCGGCGCGTGGACCGGCAATCTCGACCGGGATGGCCCGACAATCACTGTGGGGACCTCCGAAGAAGCGCCCCTGTGGGCCGAGGTCACATCAAACGCCGGAGCCGAGGATTACCCGAAGCTGCGTCTGACTTTTGACCCCGCACGCGACCTGACCGACTTCATGCGCCTAAGGTGGCGGGTGCGTGTTGTGTGCGAGGACCCGTCGGTGCGCGAAAAGCGGGTTGCCGCGGTCTTCTACGACGACCAGCACCGGCACGCAAACCTGCCCGGCAGACCCAGCGTGCAGCAAGTGATCGAACACTATGTCCCGGTGAACCGCTGGATGGATTACCGCGACTGGATCATGACCCTGCACCGCAGTGCAATCCAGCAGGTGGACCTGTACATCTACGAAACCCCGCTGGACACGGCTCACACCTACCGCTGGGAATTTGCCGACTTGGCCCTCGAGGGTGTCGGGGAACAGGCGGCCTTGTTCGACACAGAAGTCTATGAGAGCAGCGATCTGCGGGTTCCGGTGGCGGATGAGACCGTGGCGGGTACCATCGGCGCGGGAGACCTGACGCTGGAGTTCGCGCCGGATGGACGGATCCGCCGGGTTCTCCACGCGGGCACCGAAGCCGGAGTTGCTGGGGACGCGCCGACCGGCATCCTGCTCAGGGATGCCACCGGGCAAGCGCCTCCGGTTCCGGCCGGTGGCGTTCTTGAGGCCACGCAGGACGGCCTGCGGCACCACTCCCGGGTGGATGCTCTGGGCCTGGAACTCGATGCTGCATACAAAGCAGGCGAAGGGTACATCGAGGTCCGGGGCACGGTCACTGATATGCGCGGGGAGGACCGAGCGGTGCAGGTTGCATTGGCAGTGCCCCTGTCCGGCGATGGCTGGCAATGGTGGGACAGCGCCGCGAAATCGCGCTCCCTGGCCGGTGAGAAGCTGGAATTGTCGGCGCTGGAGCTGGGTACGGAGTACGGCCTGAACGGGGCGCATTCGAAGTACCCCATCGGCGCGGTGACACTTCCCGGCAAAGCGGGGGTGACCCTGGGCATCCGCATGGACGAGCCAGTGGTGCACCGGATCGCCTGCAACCCGGCGCTGAACCTGCTGTATATCGTGCTGGACTTCGGCCTCATTCCGGAGACCGCAGTGGATGGGCGCTCCCTGTCCAGCGCGCCCTTCCGGATTCTCGTGTACTCCCATGATCCCGCATGGGGATTCCGGTCGGCGCTGGACCGGTATTACGGGTTCTTCCCCGACTTCTTCTCGCGGCGCACCGACCCGGCGCGCGAAGGCGGCTGGTATGTCTGGGGGCACATGAAGGACACTCCCGATGCGCTGAAAGGTGGCTTCGGATTCCACTGGGGTCCGGGCGGGAACGAGGCCGTGAAATGGGATAACGAAAACAACGTCTATTCCCTGCTGTATATCGAGCCCGAGTTCTTCCAGCAGACCATGGGCGACTTCGACCGGTGCCCCACGGCGGAGGAAGGGCTCAAGCGGCTGGAACTGATTGCCTCCGGAGATGATGCTGAGCTCGAAGCTTTCGCGAAGCTGGGTTACTCGCACAGCTACACTCCGGGCAACTGGGTGGCCGCACATTCCCACAAGGAGGCGCTGCGTACGGTCGCCAATGCGGCCCGGCTCAGCGTGAATTTCGACCGGGATCTCAAGCCGGTGGGCGGTGCCGGGCAGTATCCTTGGATGAGTGAGAGCAAATGGGGGATCATCTTCCCCTGCAACCTCGACCCGGATATCCCCGAAGGCAAGGGGTGGTTCAACCGGAAGATATACCTGGATTGGGGGCTGCGCGGCGCGGAGGACGCCGGTGCGCGGTATGACGGCATTGGTCTGGACTCCTTCGGCGGATATGGGCAGGCATTCCGGGCGAACTACAGGCGGGAGCACTTCAAGTACTCACAGATTCCACTGAGCTTCTCGGCCGGTGATTTTCGTCCGGTGCAGGTGGCGGCCTTCGCCACTGTGGAGTGGCTGCGGGAGCTTGCCGCCGCAACCCATGAGGACGGGCGCCTGCTCATGGCCAACTGCTCCTGGGGCAGCACCCCGGCGTGGCTGACCTTCGCCGCCCCGTACCTGGACATTTTCGGTGCCGAGGCCACACAGTTCGCCGATCCTGACTATATCCGGGCCATCGCGCGCACCAAGGCCTGCACTGATCTGCCCTACAGTCCGCGGCCGGATTGGGAAGTGGCCTGGCATTTGCTCCATGGCATCTACCCCGGCCACGGCAACGAGATTCCGGTGATGGCTCAGTTCGCTGAAGGCCTGCGGGAGCTGTCGGCGGCTGGATGGGAGCCCATCACCCATGCCACCGCCGAGCCCGCAACGGTGCGCCTGGAGCGATTTGGATCACGGGAGCGTATCTACCTGAGCGTGCACAACCCCACAGACGATACCGCGTCGGTGGTTGTCCGACTGGACTGTCAAGCTCTTGGGCTGGGGGATGGCTTCCAGGCGCGCGACCTTTTGGATGAGCGCCCGGTGGCTGTCGAGGCCGATGCCCTGCGCCTCGACCTGACAGGCAAGGCGACGCGCACGATTGTGCTGGAGAAGTAGGCTGCAGATGCGCGAAAGGGGACGGGCCCGTGGCTCTTGTGGATACTCGAAGCCGGGTCCGTCCCCTTGTCGGTTCCGCGGTCGTTGGTTCTTCAGGCGACGCCGGTCGCGGCTTGCGGCGTCCGGATGATCAGCCCCGTATAGCGCTCCAAGACGCTCGCTATCTGCTCAAGGGTAAAGGGCTTGGGGATTACTTGTCGCACTCCCTGGCGCATGGCGTTGGTCACGTGAGCATCGGCGGGGTTCGCGGTGATGATCACGATCGGCGTATCCGGCTTGCTTGCCACCAAGGAGGGCACGATGGCGTCACAGTGGCCCTCGGGAAAGTGGTTGTCCAGCAGGATGATGTCGAAGTCCTGGCTCAGCGCCAGGCGCAGCCCATCACGCAGGGTGCAAGCGCCGACCATGTCGCAGCCCATGAGGCTGAGAGCGTTCTGCAGGACGGCTAGCAGGGCCTTGTGGTCGTCCACCACGAGCACTCTAAGTAGGGGCATTAGTCTTCTCCGATTGCCGGCAGACTGAGGCTGACGCGAGTGCCGGCGTGGCGTTGGCTTTCAATGGAAAGCGTTCCCCCATGTGCTTCGGCGACGCTGTGGCAGATGCTCAGCCCAAGCCCTGTCCCCTTTCCGCAGGGCTTGGTTGTGAAGAACGGTTCCAGCGCTCGCTGGCGTGTGGCTTCGTCCATCCCGGTCCCGTCGTCCGTGACCGTGATCCTGACGCAGCCATCAGTCTTATCGGCACTGAGTGTCACGTGCTTAGCGTTGGCATCGGTCGCATTGTTCACCAGGTTGACGAGTACCTGGAGAAGCTCGGACTGATCGCCCCAGACCAGGGTCTCATCCCCCAGGCCACTGACAGACAGCGCAGTGGATGACTGACTCAACTGGGGAGCCACAAGGTCTGCGGCCCGGAAAAGCAACTCATCCACTGCAACCGCGCGCATTTCCGTTCCGCTGTTACGGGCGAGATCCAGGAGATTGCGCAGGAGCGCGGCGCCCCGGTCGATCTCTGCCTGCATGCCTTGAAGATTCTCCCGGGCAAGAGGGTCGCGGACGCACTGCATCAAGAGTTCAGCACGCAGGTGGATGGGCGCCAGCACGTTCTTGACTTCGTGTGCGATGGCTGCCGACAGCTTCCCGGCCATGGCGAGTCGCTCATTGTGCAGGAGTAGTTCCTGGGTCTCCTCGCGGCTTGCGACCATGTGATTGAAGGCCCGGGCGAGGCGCCCAAGGCTGTCGTCAGTCTCGATCTGCAACGGTGGCGCGCCGCGCTTTCCCGCCGCCAGGTCCTCGACGCGCTCACGCAGTTCTTCCAGAGGCTGGTTGATCCAGTTTGTGACGAGACTTGTCAGCAGGGCACCCAGCAACAGAGCACATGCAAATGCGCCGAATGCGACAGTCACGAACCGGGGACCACGGCCCGGCAGGGCAGACCTGTTCATGGTGACGGTAAGCTGCGATGGCGCATCCTCCTGGGATCCGCTGGCGAAAACCATGGCCATCGAGACAGTCTCGCCGGTGCTCTCGCCATCCACGGTAGTCGCCGAAAAGCCTGATGTATTGCGCACTGGAGTGGCTTTGGAGCCTGGCCCGGTACGGAACGTGTCGCCCGGTTTGAGTGTGCACAGGGCCGCCTCGCAGACATCGGCCCCCATTACCGACTCCATCTCTTCCGCGGTGATTTGGCGTCCCACCAGGATTGCGCCGATGGTGGTGTCCGAGCCGTCACGGGACTTCAAAGGCGCAGCGCCTACGACCACGAGGCTGTCTCGGTGCCCGACGACTCCCCACGATGCCTCGCCGTCCAGAGCGGCGGCAGCGTGCGACGTCTCAGTGAGCATGGCATCCAGCGCCAGATCCCGGCCAAGCACCGCGGGCGACTGAGCTCCCCCCGTTCTCAGGATCGCCGCGGCGCTGATCCCCTGGGAATCCGCCAACTCCCGCAGGAATGCGGGCCCGACTGTCTCGAACTTGCCGTGCGACGCTTTCTGTAACCATTCGTCACGGGCGGCAGTCGCCGTGTACAGGACCCGCAATCCCATAGCCCGGACATGCTGAACAACCACGGCGAGGCGCTGATTCAGCGCAGCTTCATCGAGCATCCGCATCCGCTGGCCATTGATAGCGTGCATGAACACGGCATAGCCGAAGAGTGGAATCGCGATGGCTATGGCGAAGGCCAGGATGAGCTTCCGGGGAAAAGAGAGTGCGATGGGTTTTCGGACCGTAACCCTTGGCAGGGCTAAGGTCTTTGCTATGGTGGTCATTTGCGGCCCCCCTGGCCGCCCCCCCCGAAAGACTGGTACGTGTATAAAGCTTAGAATATTCTCAAGATAAAGTCAAGAGTATCTCATGCATTTGCGGCAGTCTTCTGAACGACACGAGGAAAAGCAAAATGCCCCTAATACAGAGATTAGGGGCATTATTGGGGGTTCTACCAGCCCGATACCGCGACTGGCGGCTCGGCTAGACTAAATGTAAGCTAAAGATTACCTCCAATCAGGATGCCTATCCGAAGATGGATGCCCCTGAGGCGAGCCTCTCAAGCAGGTCGGCATGAGCACTGAGCACCGCCTTGCATGCCGTGCGGTCGGGCTCGCGCGTGCAGTCGAGTCCGCAGGTCTCGCTCAAGACGAACTCGGGGCCGCGCGAGTAGACGTTCTCCGCGAATTCGATGTCCGGGCCGAAGGGCTGGCCATGCTCGTCGAGGGCTCGGAACTGCATGCCCGCTGCGGCGCAAAGGGCCGTCATCGGCCCCGGCGCGCCGCATTGCTCGATCTCCAGCAGCAGCGGGCCGATCACTCTGTCCTCGCGGCTCAGCTTGCGGGAGATATCCCGCCCCACGCGGTAGATGGTGTCGCCCAGGGCCTGATTGCAGAAACGTGAGAGCAAGTCCTCGATGTGGGCGTCCATGTGGGCCTCGTCGAACTCTCCGGGATACCGCGCGATGAGCGCCCGAGCGCTCTCCCACATGCCCGCGCGGGTCGCTGGGCCGACAGTCGGGTGCTCCACCGCCTGCCAGGTGTACACCAGTTCCGGGGCCTCCAGGTGCGCGAAGTAGGCGCACAGGGCATGCCCGAAATTGTGCACGAAACTCTTCCGGTCCACGTAGGCGGTCATATTCTGACGCGCATCCAGACCCGGCACGTCGGGCACGGGATTCAGGAAAGCCGTGCGATCGCAGATGAGCGTGTTGTAGGCTTCAGCGTACACAAGGAGGGGGTCTTGACGCCGGACCTCATCGGGCATGATCGGCACCATCTTGCCAATGCTGGTCTCCACGAGCCCGACCCGTTCGGCAAGGGGGAACCCCTCCGGGAGGTTGCTCGCGAGACCTTCGGCCATGAACGAGGCAGCATCGCGCAGGTTCTCGCAGAGGATCACATCCAGGGGTGGCAGGCCCCGTTCCGTCCGGGCGAGGATACCTGCCGCCAGCGCTCGCTGGATCGCCACCAGCGCCTTCGGGCCAACCGCTGTGGCGCAGAGGCGGCAGTCCGCGAGCTCGGCCACCACTGCGTCCTTGTTGGCGCCGTGGACGGCTCGGACGTTCTCGATGAGCAGCGTTTCCGGGTTGCGGTCCCGGACCTCCACCGTGTAACTGCGACGCTCGTTGAGGGCGTTGACGACCTCATCCACTACGTCCACGAAAACGACTTCATACCCCGCGCGGGCGAACAGTTGGCCTATGAAAGACCGACCGATATTCCCCGCGCCAAATTGCACCATCTTTCGTTCATTGATCAAAGGTCTCTCGACTCCTCGCCGCATGTGAGTCGCGGCCCAAACTCAAGGCTCGAAGCGGACCAAAGCGACGCCAAAGGGCTCCAGGATCAGATCCTTCTTGCGCTCGCCCAAGGTGACGCTGGTCTCGAGTGCCTTGTCGTGGAAGCTCAGAAGCATGACCAGCACCGTACCGTCTTTCTCGAAGGCGAACCAGTTCTCGCTGGACAGGCCCTCCACCTGCACTTTCTGGTCGCAACGCCGGCTCTCGAGAAAGAATTCCTCATTGGCAGCGATGATCTCAGTGGCCTCCGATGTAGCGTAGAAGGAACCGCCTTCCATGGGCGGTAGCCACCAGATGAGACAGCCGTTGCAGCCGCTGTTTGCATACTGGCGAAGGATACGGTTGCGCCACGTTTCCATCTTCGGCGCAGGCTGAGAGGTGTCGCGGTCGGACAGGTACCACATCTCGCCACCCATGAAGGGCACATCACCCAGCGCAGCCATGGTGTCGCGGATCTCCGTGCGCCCCCCGCCATATCCCGCAATTCCCAGGTCGAGATGGGGGGCCATCAGCGCCCAGTCTACGCCGTAGTGTTCCTTTGTGCGCTTGCTCTGATAGCCCGAGTAGAGAGAGAACTCAACGGGGCGGTCCGCCTTGCTGAGAATGCGCCTGATGTGTCCGGCCATCTCCGCGTTCTGAGCGCAGCGGAAGTCAGTCCACTGTGACGGGTATCTCGACAGCACGGTCTCTGCGTTGAGCGTTACATCAGCGGGTATCTGCGCGAATTTGCGGAAGGCTTCCAGACAGCGCTCGCAGGTGCAGAAGGTGGGCGGGTCGATGACCGGCTGCTCCACATCCCAGTTAGCGCCGGCGTACGGCTGGGAGTTGACCGTGCCCAAGAGCCACTCCTGGAGGGCGTCGATTACCGGCCGGCCCTCGGCGAGAACCCAGGTGGGGCAGAAAGTGTGCTCAATCCGCTTGCCCTTGAAGTCCACTGCCGCCAGGTCGGGCCGCTCCTCGATGAGCTTCCGAGTGCCCGCCAAAACGCTCCAGGGCTCCCAGCCGATGCTCAGGAAAACCTTGTTCCCCTGTGACAGGAGAAGTGGCGCGATGTCGTTATTCACGGTCCCGTAGGTCCAGGTGATACCGGATGCCAGGCAGTTGGCGGCGTATGCTTCCGCGGCCTCGGGGGTAGAAAAGCGCGTACTGTAATAGCACGGAGTGATCCGCGCCCGGGCAGGCCGGGCATTCTTGAGGGCGGGAAGCACTTTCACCCGCGCGGTGCGGGGCAGGCCTACCACCGTGCCATGCATGAATTCGGGGTAGACGCGGGCCGGATACTCTCCCTCCGCCTGGTCAGGGTCGGCCTCGAAGAGCAGCCCCACCAGAGGCCGGCTGGTGGGCGAGCCGAGTTTCTCGCACTTGACGTCCAGCTCCAGCACATATCTAGTACCGGGCTCGAGTTCGACCACGCCCTCCTTGTCCACCCAGATCGCCTGCTGCCGGTCAGCATTGTCCTTCGTGGACACGATCTTCGCGCACCTGGAGCCGTCCTTGCCCTCGGATACCAGCAGCCCGTGGCTGCCCCATTCCGGCTCGTCGAAGGTGCCCATCTTCAGGAGATTCTGCGGGCTGCCCTCCTTGCGCAGGACGATGTTGTCCACCCAGAAAGTGCCCACAATTCCCCGGTCCTGCCATTTTATGACAAGCGGATGAGCGCTGGTCGCACCGGGCGGCGGTGTGAGCGTGACCGACAAGTGCCGCCAGTCGTGGGTGCCTCCGGAGGTCAAGGCCGGCTGGTAGGCGAGGGTGTGGCCCGAGGCATCGCCCCAGCGCACGGACAGCTCCATTCCCTCACCCGGAAGATGCTGATAGCTCACCGTGTAGCGGGCCATCTCAAGGCCCTGAAGGGTCAGCCCTCCAGTGCGCTCCAATTTGGGCGCTCCGGTTCCGCCGAGGGCATCGGCCACAATTCCACGCAGGCCGTCGGGCACCTCGAAGACCGTCCGGTATCCCTCTGAAGGCAGGTCAGGCGCGATCTCTAGCGGCATGCGCACCAGTTGCCTGCTTCCGCGGGGCAAGTAGAAAGTGTCCGTGTTGGGGAAAAACGCCGGGCCGCGGTCCCCGACCCAGACCCCGGCGACCAGGTAACAGTCTTGCGCGCCGGGCTTGCTCCACAGTCCGCCCGGGGCAACCGCTGCCGGGCCCCAGCCTTGTTTGGGGAGTACCGTGCGCCAGTCTTCCGCGGGAGCCTCATCGCGAGCCAGCCAACGCAGGCGCAGAGCTGTTCCCTCGACCGCGAGGGACGGCATCAGGCCGGGGTTCTCGCCGTCGGCGCTGGCATGAATGGCGATGAGATTCAGCCCGGGGTCCAGCAGAAGCTCCGCCGGTCCGGTCTCGGTGTCCACGGGCTTGCCGTTGACGGTCAGGTCGGAGTGCGAGTCCGTGCCTCGCAGATTCAGCGTGACCACACCCGCGGCGAGACGGTTTGGGATCGGCGCGGAGACCAGCACCGGCCTGCCACCATCCTCGAGAGTATACGTCAGCGCATAGGCGCCCCTCGTGGCGGCCTGTGCCGGAAGTCTGATGGCCAGCGTCTTCTCGCCTGTTCCCTCCGTTCGGGCCTCAACGGTGGCAGTTCCGGCCGTCGCCTGTGCCCGGAAGGACGGAGCGGCGCACTCGGGTGCAGTCACGGTTGCCCGCAGGCGCACCTCGCCCGCTCCTGCCTCGATAGCCACAGGACCCAACGCGGGACCGCTTTCGGCGAACCGAAGTGTCCCAAAGGCTTCGGGCTGATGGAAGGCACCGCGCAGCCCGGACCAGGTGCTGTACTCTTTCGCGGCGGGCCGGTGGCGAGTGAAGTTGGCGCGCCAGTCGCCCCGGGGGGGTGCTCCCATTGACTCAAGCGGGATGGCTGCCTCCACCACGTAACTGTGCTCGCCCCGGTGAGCAGCCACTAGCCAGCCGGAGTTCCAGGCGTTGTCTGTAGCCCAGGCATCGTAGGAGCCGTCTCCGGAATTGGCGCCGAAATGGAAATACGAATCGCCCGGAGGGTCCAGGAAGATCTCCACGCAGTCGTCGCCGAACACGTTGGCGTCCAGGCCGGATTTCGTCGCCGGCACCAGGTGCAGCATGTTCAGGGCAGGCTGGAGGTTCGCCTCGAAAGCCTCCACCGCGATGTAAATGCACCGGTCGTCCCACGCAAGCCGCACGCGGGTCTCCTCGCCAGGCGCATCATCGGTGCTGTTGGAGAGGAAGCGTGAAGTCACGCTCGCATTTGCCCAGCAGGGGTCGTTGAGGTCAGCGTCGATCATCGGCACCGAACTCGCACGATAGGCGGTGTAGACGGGTTCCGTGAAACCGACGCAGACCACGAGTGCAGCAGTGACAAGAGCCGTAATGCGCATGAAATCGACCTCGCTTTGCACCGGGTCCCGGTGGAACCGGCGTTCAGGGCAGCTTGTAGATATGCCTGGTGAATGGCCCGAAAACGTCTGTCAGCGTCCCGTTGGTGACCCGGACGCTGCGGTCCTCGGATACTACCCAGGCCGGGCCGTCGGCCACGCTCGGCAGCCCGATGACGCAGGCGCCGAGGTCGTCACCCGTCCCGTTCACCGCGATCAGATAGCGACCGTCGGGAGCGTTCTTCACAAGTGTCCGCAGGCCGGGCATTTCTTCACGAGCCTGTTGGCTCGCGTCCGGTGACGTTAGGACCAGACGCAGGGACTTGATCTCGTCGGCGATCGCGCAGACCTTGTCCCACACTCGGCGGTCGCGCACTGCATCCTCGTATTCCCAGAAGAACAGCCCGTCCGCGCCTTCCACGATGGCAAGCCATGCCGCGGCCACGTGCTCCTCGGGCGTGCCCTGGCCGGTTGCCTGGATCACCGTCCAGATGGGCCGTTCGTCCCGCACCGCGCGGCGCATGATCGCAGTGGCATCGGCGATGCGGTGCAGGTCGGCGGGATGCTTCTCACCCATGGGGTAGACGTCGGTCATGAGGATGTCCACGGTGTCCGCGTACCGGTACAGGTTGCTGTCTGCCCAGGACATGACAACGGCGCAGGCGGGGTGGTTGGGGTCGGTTTCAGCGAGCAGTCGCTTCGCCAGACGCATTTCGTCAGGCGGCACGGCCCAACGCTGGTGATCCGGCTCGTCGCAGACATACCAGGCGAATACCGCGGGGTGATCCATAATGGGCCGGGCGACCGCTGTGACCTGCTGGGGTAGATGTCCGCGCATGACACCTGTGAGATCGGGCAGGGCGTAGATCCCGTTGGCCGCGCAGTCATTGAGCAGGCCGGCGCCGGGAGATGCCCAACCGGGGATCACGTTGAATGCGGTGCCCTTGAGGTTTTCTGGCGTTGCGCGGTACATGCCCAGCGCGAAGAATGGCTCGCCGTTCAGGTAAGTATGTCCGTTCCTCAGTTCCACCTTGGCGGGAGGCCCAAGGGCCTTCGGGAGTGCATCTTCGGGTCCGGCTTCTGTTTTCGAGCCGACCAGCGTCACCTCATCGAAGTACACCGTGGCGGTCCCGGTGCTCATGAGGTACACGCGCCAGTCTCCGTCGAGACTTGATGGGACGGTGAGATCAAATGTCTGCCACTGCCTGCTCACGTCGGCATCCCGCATCATCTGGCCGCCCGGGTAGATAACCCCAAAACGGATGGTGGAGGGTTCAGTGGCCCGGGCCACGAAGCGCAGGGTATACACGTCGGCGTCGAGCTTCATTGGGTCTGTGAAGATGCCGCCGCGGCCCTGCCTGTTGCAGATGACCGCAGCTGAGGTCTGCCCGGTATGGGCATTCACTCCCGTTCCGGTGCCGAACTCGTACAGCCCGTCGTCCCACTCGCCCCAGCTTCCCCAGGCGTGCAGGCCAAGCTCGAACCCGGGGTTCTTGACGTGATTGCCGGGGACCGCTTCGGCTGCAATCGCGGGGGCGTTGTCTCCGCCGGGCACGAGACGCACTTCGTCGAAGAAGACGGTGCCCGGAGCAAGGCTTTGTAAGTGCACATTCCCCTGCGCGCCCTTCTTCAGGGGAAGCTCGAGTTGCACCAGTTGCCAGTCCTTCCCGGCCGGCGTCTCTTTGAGATCGTTCTCGGCGTCCGATGTCGCCCAACCGTAGCGAATTTTCCCGCCCATCGTGGACTTGACCCGGAAGGACAGTCGCCACGTGGCCGTGGCCGGTATCGTGATTGAGTCAGTGAACAGCCCGCCTCGACCAACGCGTGTACAGATGACAGCCACCGATGCGGCGCCGGAGTAGGCGTCTTCACCCGCGCCGGACCCAAATTCATAGCGCCCGCCGTCCCACTCTCCCCAGGTCCGCCACCCGGTGAGACCTGTCTCGAAGTCCCCGTTGGCAATGATGGACCCCGCGGCGTCCGGAATCGGTTTCTGCTCTGTGTATGGGGGGGCGTAGACCTCGGGGGGCTCATCGCGGCAGAAGCGGATCTCGTCGAAGTACAGCTCCAGCGGGCGCTCACGCGGCGGGTCGACGCGGATGTGAGCGGAGCGGATACGGGAGACATCGATCCGTTCCGCCAGTCCAGGAACACTGAACTCGAGGACGTTGTTACCACTGCGAAGGTAGTGATACCAGGAACTGGTGGTTGCGCCGGTCTCATCGTCGGCCCTGAGGGTCACGGTGAGTGGTGGACCGGGGTTGTGGCAATTGACTTTGAGCAATTCCCAGCCCGACCAGTCTTCCGGGAACCCGCCGGTCAGGAGGCCGCGTCCCTGGGGCCAGCGCACGAACAGCGACTTCTTGCCGTCCGTGGCATGCAGTGCGCTGAGTTGCGCTTCCCCCGCCACTTGCCAGCGTGACGTGGCGTCGGCGCTCTCGAAAGATTCCACCAGGAGGGTGTCGGCGGCAATGCTGGTGTGTATAAACAATAGGGCGGCGAACGCCAATACCTTTGCTGTGCGGGACACCCGGTTGCACCGCATTACCCAGTCCTCCTGTTTCACGACGGCCTCATACTGGTATAATGGCACATTGGCGGTGGCACACTGTCCACGGGAGTGCTAAGCACCCCGTTGTCGGGGGGTGGCATTCGCCACCGGTCGAGGTAAAGAATGTCCGATCGGCTGACGCTTCTAGTTAGC
This sequence comes from Armatimonadota bacterium, assembly GCA_013314775.1. Taxonomy (NCBI): domain Bacteria; kingdom Bacillati; phylum Armatimonadota; species Armatimonadota bacterium. Next base: position 108,624 of record JABUFB010000016.1, read on the forward strand.
AGTCTCTCAGGGCCACCCGGCTCCTCGGGTTCCCAGAAGGCTCTCCTGCCACACCGCGAACTGCCTGGATGGGCGGTGCAGCATATCACCGGCTGCATTGGCGACGCCTGCCTGCTGCTGATTGCCGACACGCTGACGGCGGATTTGACCTGGTCCGAGCCTCCCTGGGATCCGCAACACTGCTTCCACGACTCCCCGTCACTCCTGGGCGCTTTATCGCAGGCGGGACGGGTGAAGCTTTTCGACGGCCACACGCTGTGCAAGGAAGCGCGCCCCCGTCTCGAAGCATTCATCGACCGCGCTCTGGGCGAGCACAGGGAATGGCTTGCGGCGACCAATGCGACCGCGAAGGATTGGGAGGCCCAGAGCGATCTGATCGCGGGCGTATGGGAGACCACTCGGGACGGCCTCATCAGTTGGCGCGATATGCTGCGCGGCGCCGGGATGTCCCTTCTGAAGCACAATTACCGCAACCAGACCCAGGCCGTGACCGCGCTGCTCACACTGATCGACTGGCAGCCCGCGGAAGCGGTGGATCCCGATCTGCTCCGCGAGGCCTTCAGTTCGGAGCTCGCGTACATAGGCTGCATGATCATCGCTGCAAGTTGCACCGCCGGCGGCGTGCACGACTGGAGCGACCTGTTCGCACTGTACCGTCGCCTTCTGCCCGATGCGGACATGGAGGTGCTCTCCTTCCGCATGCCGGGCATCGCCGCCGCCCACGCGCAAGCCGCCATCGAGATACTCACCGGTCCCGCCGCGGAGGGGCCAAGGAGCCTCCTGTGCGCTGCACTCAGTGGCGGGGGGCCAGGGGCTTCGGATATTGAGCGCGCGCTTCTGGCGGCGGTTCCACGCGAACTGCGCACCCCCTACATCTACCGCGAGACCAGCGTCCACAGGTTCGACCCCGAACGGCTGCATGCGTCTGAGTTGCCGGACCCAGGCCCTTTGTTCATAAGCCGGTGGCGCGCCGCGGCCGAGTGAACGCAGGCACCGCTTCCGGGTAGGTCCCAGAATCGGGCGGCGATCCCCCCGATGTCTTGCTGAGGGCAAGTCAGGCGCGATGCTAATCGACGGTGTCTTCGGAGAAGCCGATCTCCCACATGCGCTCCAAGAGCCGGTGCGAGTAGCGCCTGAAAGCCATGAGGGTGCACGTGCGGGTTATGCCCTCGATGCCCGCGAGTCGCTCGGGCACGAGCTCCGCCATGTCCTCGTAGTCCTGTACCTTCACGATGGCGACGATGTCGTATTCTCCCGCCACCAGGTACGCCTCGGCAACACTCTCGCTGTCGACCAGGGCCTGGGCCACTTCCGGGGCCATACCCACCTGCGTGTTGATGAGCACGATAGCGGTAACCATCTGCCTGCAATCACTCCCTCTGCCGCGAAGCAAGCCCCACTCCGGCAGTCATGATGTATTGTTCGTGCGCAAGGCTCAAAGACCTGCCAGCGCGACCTCCACAGTGGCGATGATTGCCGCTTCGTTCAGGCGCATTTGCAGGTCCGGCGGTGTTCTCGGGCTGTTGTTTTGGATCTCGCTGGTGATGATCGGCGCCTTCTGGTACAGCTCCCCCCAGCGGTCGATGAAGTACTGGCGCTGCTCGCCCGTGTAATTGAGTGGTGCCGCCGGACGGATCGGCCTGCCCCCGTCCATTGCCTGCCAAGCATCCAGGACCGCCTCGGCCCAGCGTGCCTCGATTTTCTGGATCGCCGCCGGCTGCTGGTCGAACAGGCAGGGCAGGATGACCATGCAGTTCTCCTCCTGGCGCTCGAACTCGGTCTGGTGCAGGTCCAGGAGAAAGTCCCAGTCGCATCGTTCCATGAGCCGGAATATCCACTGGAACAGGCTGCTGCGGTGATGCCGGTTGGGCTCCACATATTCGTGTTCGCTGATCTGCTCATACACGATTCCGTAGCGGGTGGGCAACTTCTCTTCCTGGGTGTCGTTCCACAGGTCCACGCGTTTCCACATTTTCCCCGTGTCCGGGTCCACCCCGCGCATCCAGGCCCAGAACTCCTCGTTGGTGTACCGGCTGCCGTCCCAGTATTCCACAGGAGCACGCGCGGTGCCGTCCGGGTTCGCATCAGGCATGAAGGTGATGAGGCAGTTGCGCAGGGTCTTGGCGTTGTCGAACACCGAAGGCCGGCCGTCGAAGGTCGTGCCGGCAAGGAGCATGTTGATTACGTTCATCTGCCCGGCGATGGGCGCGGGCTCGTGGGCGTGGGGCTTGTAGACCATAATCTTCTTCTTCGCGGCATCGTCCACCGAGCTATCCGTGACCGTGAGCGCCCAGACGGGGCGACCGGCAAACTGCGTGGTGCTTTCGGCCTTGAAGTACCCGGGATAGGTGGCGCTCCAGGCCGCAACCTGGGCATCTACGGCGTCGGGATGGGATATCCAGCCTTGCATGAGAGTAACTCCGGTGGCTATAGTGTGAGTGGGGAGGGATTCGTGGCGGGTGAAGCGAATCCTCCCTCGCATGTCTTTGCCGACCGTATGCGCACAGGCCACCACTCCGGAGCATCCGACCCAGGGTGATATCCAATGACGTTGCTCGAAAAGATGCGCTGCCGACAGCAATTTGCTGTGATCGCGAGTGTCGCGCTGTGCCTTCTGCTGGCCTGCGCGGGGTTCTGCCAGGATGCCGACAAGCCCGCGCGCGACGCGGAAATCACCGTGGCAGAGGGCGATGTCTGGCGGGTCTACGATGCACAGATGACTGAGGTCAGCCGCGTGACGGTCAAGGGCATGGATCCCGCGGGCAAGATTCAGTATGAGGTGGCGGCTCCCGCTGACGCAGAGCCCAAGAGCAAGAAGGGATCCGCGGAGGATGTTGCCGACGCGGTCAAGCGCGAGATCAAGAAGGGAGAAAGGGCGACGAAGGGGTACTTCCTGGACCATTTCGGCTCCCAGTTCACAGTCACCCAGACCGTGCTTGCTGAGGATGTCACCGCACCCGCCGAGGCCGCGGAAGATGATTCAGGCGGAGCTGAGGGTCCCGGTGGCCCCGGTGCCGGTCCCGGTGGCCCGGGCGGACCCGGTGCCGGTCCGGGAGGCCCGGGCGGACCCGGTGCAGGTCCGGGAGGCCCGGGCGGACCCGGTGCAGGTCCGGGAGGCCCGGGCGGACCCGGTGCAGGTCCGGGAGGCCCGGGCGGACCCGGTGCAGGTCCGGGAGGCCCGGGCGGACCCGGTGCCGGTCCCGGAGGACCTCCTGCCGCTGGTGGCGCTCCCGGCGACGCTGCCGGCGGAGAAGCCCCCGCGGGGGAGGCCAAGGCCGGTCCGCCAATGCTCCTGATCGCGGGCGGTGCCGTGGTCGTCCTCGTGGTCGTTGCGGTGCTCGTGCTGTCACTGAAGAAGAAGAAGTCTGTTGTCGGCGACTGACGCTTCCGCCGAACCAGGACCAGAGCTCGCCGGCCATAGCTGTCTGAGAACCCGCCGGAGGCGCGCCCCCGCCTCCGGCTCGTCGTGTCCGCCGTCTGCATCCCCGCCGTCCGCTCCCCTCGGAGGAACTGACAATGACCCGCCGCGAGTTCGGCCTTGCCGTCGGAGTGCTGCTCGGGCTGGCCGCCCTGATGCACTTCGTCCACTACCTGATCTTCCGCGACGCCCACCACATTTTCATCTACCTTCTGGGCGACATCGCGTTCCTGCCCGTGGACATTCTGGTGCTGGTACTCATTGTTGAGCGGGTGCTCGCGGACCGGGAGCGGCGTGCACGGGCCCACAAGCTGAACATGGTTATCGGCGCTTTTTTCAGTGAACTCGGCAGGCCTTTGCTGCAGGGCCTCGATCGCTGCTCGGTTCCCGATGAAAGTCTGCGGGGACTCCTGGGCGTGGACATGCATTGGACCGAGCGGCAACTGCGTGACGCAATAACAAGAGTGCGCGCAATCGAGGTGGCGATGAGACCTGCCCCATCAGAGCTGTCGCAACTGCGGGACCTGCTCAAGACCAACCGCGCTTTTCTCTTGAGCCTGCTGGAGAACCCCAATCTCATGGAGCACGAGACCTTCACGGACTGCCTGTGGGAAGTGTTCCACCTGTGCGAGGAGCTGGAAGCGCGAACCGACCTGACCGCGCTCCCCGCAACCGACATGCACCACCTGGCCGCGGATGCCCGCAGGGCTTACCAGGCTCTCCTGGTTCAGTGGTTGCAGTACATGCTTCATCTGAAGCACGACTACCCGTACCTGTTTTCCTTTGCGGCACGCACAAATCCCTTCAGGCCGGATGCATCGGTGGAAGTTCTGCATTAGCAACGCCAGCAGACTGCGCATTCTGCCAATCAGTGGGAACGCGAGAACAAGAGCGGTCTCTTGGAGGACGTCTCAGGGGAACGCAAAACTCGAAGCAAAAAAATCGGGAACGCCACAGATGCCCAGGAACCGGGGGGGGGTGATTCCCTGCGGTCTACGGCGTTCCCAAAAAACCTTTACTTCGGTTGTCTGCGGTTCATTGTACGAATTTCGGCGCGGAAGTCAAGACCCAATCTACGTATTTCTACGGACAAACATTTTGGTGCGGCCGGAGGCAATGTCTCGATTGACGAGAGACCCTCCGCGGATTACGATTGGGTGCGGCGATCTTTGGTATTTCCCGTTGTTGCGACGGAGTGACATGACACGCATCATGCTGGTGGATGACCACGCGATTTTCCGCGTGGGGTTGCGGGTCGTCATTGATGCTGAAGACGACTGTGAGGTAGTTGCCGAGGCGTCATCGGGTGAAGGAGCACTGGCGAAACTCGACGAGGCCAGGCCTGACATCGTCGTATTGGACATTAGCCTTGCCGGCGGCATGAACGGGCTGCAGGTGGCGCGTGAGATCCTGTCCACTCGCCCGGCGATATCTGTCATTGTCCTGTCCATGCACGAGGAAATCGACCGTGTGAGGGAAGCTCTCAGCCTCGGCGTTTCTGCGTATGTGCTGAAAGGTTCCGACGTTGATGACGTGGTCGAGGCGATTCGCAAGGTCGGCAAAGGCCAGCGCTATCTGTCCCCCGCTCTTGCCGAGCAGGCATTCGACCTCCTGACCAACCCGGATGGCCCGAAAACCCCGCGAGTGCCCGGCCTGACGGAACGCGAGAGCCAGGTCATTATTCTCGTGGCCGAGGGAGCCACTTCGGCCCAAATCGGGGAGCGGCTTTTCATCAGCACTCGCACGGTGGAGACACACCGGGCGAACGCCATGCGCAAGTTGTGCCTGCGGAACCAGGCGGACGTGGTGCGGTGGGCTCTGAAGCGCGGGCTCATCGGGGACGAGGATTGATGGTCGGCACGGCTGATTTGGCAAGCATCTAGACGGTCTTTGGGTGATTCTACGTATTTCCTGAGTGTTTCCACAGATGCCGTGATTACGCCCCGGTACGTATACCCCTAGATGGCCAGATGTGGTTAGATATAATTGGTGATGCCCAAACCGGGTCCGCGCAAGCGGACGCGCCTGCGGTACGGCGTCGTAAGCCGGTGCAGTGCAGCCCGGGGGGGCTGCGCGGGGCAACCCGGCCCCGAAGCTGCACCGGTTCTTCTCGCATGGTCCCCGGGGGGGATCAGGCGGTCGTCGGCGGCTTCGGCGTGGGGTTGAGCAAGCCTTGGGGTGGCGTGGGGACGGTGGGGCAGGCGGAAGAGGTTCCCTCTCCGGCGCCGCCGGCGACCCGTTTGCTGCCCGTCAAGAGATGTCTCCATTCCCCGTTTCTGACTTCCCTTTTCCCTTTCTCCCCACGAGCATCGGTTTTGTGGGCTGCGTGCCTGTTTCGTGTGGGGCCGGCGTCCTGTGCCCGCGGTGTTAGTGCCGTGTGCTGTCATGCTCCGGACGGAATAGCCCCCGGTGGAAGCCCGGGGGATTCCGGCCTCGGGAATGGGCCAATATCCCCAGAAGGGCGGCCGGACCCGGTGCGCGGTGAATGGACTGTCGCCCTGTCTACAGGCTGTCGCTCACTTCGGGGGCTGTGAGGCAGGGGCTCAGGGCGAAGGGCGCGCTGAACGCCGATTCGGCCCCAGCCGGCTCGCATCCCAGAGAATCGATGCTCCTGTCTTTATCCCTTTGCGCCTTGCGGCTGCAACCGCCTTGACGTACAATGCTGCGTACACACGGGCAGGCGACGCCGCGCTGATGAGTCCGGCGCACGGCTGCCGTCGCTGCCCCGGAAGGTGACCTGCATGGATTGGAATACCGACGGAGCGGGCGACCGCGACGCCGAAGGGAACGTGACGCAACAGCCTGAACCAACTGTGGATCAGGAGGCCCCCGAGCAACCGGAAATCCAGCTTGGGGAGAGCGGCGCGAGTGAGCCAGCCATGTCCCAGGAAGCCGTCGCTGAGACGGAATCCGGGGACGTACTTCACGTGGACGTCGGCGAGGAGGAACCACCGGCCTCTTCAGCTGCGTTCCCGCCCGGACCGCAGCCTCCGCCTCCGCCGCCGGGTGCCTATGCCCAGGGGCAGTGGGCTTATGTACCCCCACCTTCCCCCCCGGCGCCTCCTGCGCGCAGAGGCATGAGCGGCTGCCTGATCGCCGTGCTCATCGGTCTGGGCCTGCTGGTAGTGGGCGGACTGGTCATCACGTTTGTCGTGGGCAGCATGAGCATGGGAGAAGCCCCCGGAGGATTTGCCGGCGGCGACAGGGTGGCTGTGATCTACATCTCCGGCGTCATCAGCGACGGCGGTGAGGAAGTGCCTCTGTTCGGCCCCGCGATCAACGGCTCCCGCGCGATCATGGAGCAGATCCGGATGGCCGGGAAGGACAGTTCTGCCAAGTCGATCCTGCTCTATATCAACAGCCCAGGGGGAAGCGCCGCGGCATCGCAGGCCATCTACAAAGAAGTCGTCCGCGTCCAGAAGGACCACAATAAGCCGGTAATCGCCGCCATGGGCGATGTCTGTGCATCGGGGGGCTACTACATTGCATCCGCTGCGAAGACCATTGTCGCTGCGCCCGCCACCCTCACCGGCAGCATTGGCGTCATCATGCAGAGCATGAACTGGTCGGGCCTCGCGGACAAGTACGGAGTCAAGAGTGAGACGGTGAAATCAGGTCCTTACAAGGACAGCATGAGTCCCTTCCGCCCGATGCGCGAGGACGAGCGAAAACTCGCGCAGGATATGGTAAATGACGTCTTCAACCAGTTTGTCAAAGACGTGGACGCGGGCCGCAAGAATCTGAACCTTGCCGAAGTCCGCAAGCTTGCCGACGGCCGGGTCTACACTGGGAGCCAGGCGAAGAAGGTTGGTCTCGTGGACGACCTGGGGAACTACCATGATGCCCTCGCGATCGCTGCCAAGGCGGGCGGCATTGAGGGTGAGCCCCAGGTCAAGACTTACGGCCGCAGTCGGGGCTTTTACGGGCTGTTCAGCGAGCGTGCGCCGAGCCAGCTTCCAGTGGGGACAGGCATGCCCCTGCCTCGTCCCCTGGGCCCCGGCATTTGGCTCTTGTGGGAAAGCGAAGAAGCTCTGAGCGCAGAATGACCTGCCGAAGCACCGCCCGGTCGGACCGGTCACGATGACGAATTCCGGCTCTGTGCACTCGCTGGGGCGGCTGCTGTGTGACCCTGGAGATCCGCACGCCTCGCGTGCAACGAACATGATATCGGCGCCCGGCAGGCGGCGAGTCGGCTGCCGGCGCGCCCAGGAACGAAACAGTGCCTTCGACGATACTGCTGATTGACGGGAACAGTCTGGTTCACCGGGCGTACCACGCCTTATCTCCGCTGTCGACCACAGGCGGACAACCTACCCATGCCGCCTATGGCTTCCTGCAGATGCTGCTCACTCTTCTGGCTGAGCAGCGGCCGGACGTTGTTGTGCTTGCACTCGATGCGCGCGGCCCCACCTTCCGCCACGAGATCAGCCCCGAGTACAAGGCCCACCGCCCTCCCATGGAGGAAGACCTGGCATCTCAGTTCCCGATTGTGCGGGACCTGGCGGATGCCCTCAATATCCCCATCGTTGAAGAGCAGGGCTACGAGGCCGACGACCTGATCGGAGCACTCGCCACCCGAGCTGAAAAAGCCGGTCGGCAGGTGCTGATCGTCACCGGTGATCGCGACCTGTGCCAGCTTGTGACCCCCGCGATCGAGGTCATTGCCCCCGTCAAGGGTATGAGTCAGATCAAGCATTACGATGCCGCGGCAGTTCGCGCGGAGTTCGGCGTGGACCCGGCCCGAATCGTCGACCTCAAGGGTCTCGCAGGAGACAGCTCCGACAACATTCCCGGCGTACCCGGAGTGGGACCGAAGACTGCTGTGAAACTGCTGGAGCAGTTCGGTTCACTCGAGGCGGTCTTTGACAGACTCGACGACGTTTCGACCGCGAAGCTGCGCGAGAACCTGCGCGCGCACGAGGATGACGCGCGCTTGAGCAAGCGGCTCGCGACCATCGATCACAACGCGCCGGTGGACCTGGAACTCATTGAGCGGGTCTGGGCCGGGCCGGACACAGAAAAGCTACGCAGGCTCCTGGGCAGCCTGGAATTCACCAGCCTGCTTGACCGCATCCCCATATCCGACGCGCCACCGACGGAAGCCGAAACGGGGGACGCGTCCTCCGATGCGCTGCAGGTCTGCTCGCAGGCCGCCCAGGCGGGTGAGGTCGGTGTGGCGGTGGCGCTATCGGGCGAAGTCCCGCTGGGAATTGCCCTGTCCGTGCAGGGCGAGCAGACGGTTTTCGTGGAGATCCCCAGCCCGGAGGCCCAGGGGAGTCTGTTCGGAGACGGGACGCCGCAATTTCCCGGCTGCGTGAGGGACCTGCTGGCCGATGCGTCGGTGCGCAAGGTGGGGCACGACCTCAAAGCGACTTCGCGCGCCCTGGACTCCGCCGGCATCGACCTCGACGGATTCGAGTTCGACACGGCGGTGGCGGCTTATCTCGTGGCCCCGCATCGGGGCGCACCGGATCTTGATGCCCTCGCTGCGCAACATCTCGGACAGGGCCTGCCGCGGGTGGACGCTGCCGGGAAAGAAAGCATATCCGCACACGCTGCGCGCGCAGTTGCGGCCGCCGGCATGGTCCTGCGACTGCGCAGTCCGCTGGAGGCCGATCTTGACCGGACCGAGGCTCGGAGTCTCTTCGATGAAATCGAGATGCCACTGGTGACGGTGCTGCGGGACATGGAACGCGCGGGCATCGGCGTGGACCCGGTACGGCTGGACGAAATCGGCGACATGCTGTCAGGGATGATGACCGAACTCGCGCACCGTATTTACGGGGTAGCGGGCGAGGAGTTCAACCTGGGTTCGCCCAAGCAGATCGGCGAGGTTCTGTTCGGGAAAATGGGCTTGCCCCACGGCCGGAAGACCAAGACCGGATGGGCCACCGGGGCCGAAGTGCTGGAAACCCTGGCCGAAGAATACGAGATCGCCGCACTGATTCTCCAGCACCGCGAGTACTCGAAGCTCAAGTCCACGTATGTTGACGGGATCATACCGCTGATCAGTGCAGATGGCCGCCTGCACACCACGCTGGAGCAGACGGTAGTGGCCACGGGACGCCTGTCCAGCCGCAACCCGAACCTGCAGAACATCCCTGTTCGCACGGAGTGGGGGCGAGAAATACGCTCATGTTTCGTCGCCCAGGGGGAGGGAAATGTCTTGCTGGCTGCCGACTATTCCCAGATCGAATTGCGCATTCTCGCGCATATGTCGGGTGATCAGAGCCTCGTAGCCGCCTTCCAGGCGGGTGAGGATATTCACAGTCGCACTGCAGCCGCGATCTTCGATGTGCCGATCGAGCGGGTTACCTCGGACATGCGGCGCGTGGCGAAGACGGTCAATTACGCTGTGATCTACGGGATGGGCGCCACGGCGCTTGCACGGCAGTTGGGCATTGGGCGCAAGGAAGCAAGTCAGTTCATCGAGAATTATTTCGCGCGCTTGCCGGGCGTCAAAGCATACATGGAGGGCGTAGTTGAGCGTGCGCGCAAAGACGGATATGTGAAAACGCTATTCGGCCGGCGTCGGCCCATGCCCGATCTGGTGTCGCGCGACCCGAGAGCCAAGGCTTACGCCGAACGCGCCGCAGCCAATGCCCCTCTGCAAGGCACTGCGGCGGACATCATCAAGATCGCAATGGTGCGGCTCGCGAGGCGACTGCCCGACGTGTCGCCGGAGTGCCGCATGCTCTTGCAGGTACATGATGATCTGATTTTCGAGCTGCCTGAATCTGATGTGGACCGGGTGGCTCCTGTGGTCCGGGAGGTGATGGAAGGCGCGGCCCAACTGGATGTCCCGCTGCGGGTAGAGCCGAAAGTAGGGGCCAACTGGCGGGACATGGTCTTCATCTGAACGCTGCTCGCACTTCGAAGTGACCCGGCACTTGTGATGGACAACACGAACAGACCTGAGACGCGCTGATTACAGCGCACCGGTTTGGATCAGACGAAGGGAGTTCACCACCGTGGGATTTGCCACTGACGGCAAAGACGATCTGTTTGAAGACGGCGAGACTCAGGCGTCCGAACTTTTCTCCGGCGAAAAGCGCGCCGCCGACGCCGCACCTGCCCCCGCACCCGAGGCCGCGCCGGCTCCTGCTCCCGCTCCCGCTACCACCCCTGAGGTCGTGGGAGACATGGGCGACGAGGACGCAGGGCGCGACGATTCCTGGGCTGCGGACATCGGTAGCGTGCCGGCCAGCTTCAAGAAGGGTGACATTGTCCACGGCACCGTGGTCAGCATAGACAAGGACGGTGTGGTGGTTGACATCGGAGCAAAGGGCGAGGGAGTCATCAAGCGCGAAGAGTTCCCGGGTGATAGCGGTCTCCCGGCCATCGGCGACGAGATCGACGTGGCCGTCGTCCATGTGGACGAGGAGCGCGACACAATCATTGTGTCCAAGCGTCGCGCGGATTACGAGCGGCTGTGGAATGACCTCGAGGAGCTGGCGAAGGTCGGCGGCGTCGTGGAGGCCATGGTGACGGAACGCGTCAAGGGCGGTCTGCGCGTAGATCTGGGCGTCCCGGGATTCGTTCCCGCCTCCCATGTGGCCACCCGGAACGTGCGGAACCTCGACAGTTTCGTGGGGCGCAGTCTGCGCCTGCGGGTGCTGGAAGCCGACCGCGAGCGCAAGAAAGTCATCCTCAGCCACCGCCAGTTGGTGGAGGAGGAGCGGGAGCACCGCCGAGAGGAGACCCTTGCACGCCTGCATGAGGGCGCCATTTGTGAGGGCAAGGTCCGCAGCATCACCAATTATGGCGCCTTCGTGGACCTGGGCGGCGTTGATGGCCTTCTGCACGTTTCTGAGATGTCCTGGACCCGTATTGACCACCCCTCGGAAGCGGTGGAAGTCGGCCAGCGAGTAAAGGTCGTCGTCCTCGAGATCAAGGACGGTGGCGACCGCATCTCCCTGGGCATGCGGCAGATCCTGCCGGACCCGTGGAAGGAAGCCGCCGCCAAGCTTACTCCCGGCTCCCTGGTAAAGGCGAAAATCACGCGCCTGGCGCGCACCGGCGCTTTCGCGCAGCTTAGTGAGGCCGGCATCGAGGGCTTCATCCCCATCCGCGAGATGAGCGACAAGCGAATCGGCGACCCGTCTGAGGTGCTCAAGGCCGGGCAGGAAGTGGACCTGAAGATTCTCGAGATACAAATCCCGGCCCGTCGCATGACCCTGAGCCTTGTGGCCGCCGAGCAGGAACGCGAGCGCCAGGAGTACCGCGACTTCATGTCCACGCAGCAGACGGTGCCGACTACCCTGGGCGACCGTTTCGGCGATGTCCTGGCCAGCATGAAAAGCGAGATGGCCGGGGATAGCGAGGAAGCATCCGTGGAGGAAGCATCGGCTGCGGCAGAGGAGAGCCCATCCTCCACGCCACAGCCGGCGAGTGACGAGCCGGACCCGGTGTAGACTCGCAGACTCGGGGAACTGCGGCGCCCGGCAGACCCAATCTGCCGGGCGCTGTCCTCTGCGTCGCGGCAGGGGATGACGCATACCGGAAGGCAGGGTCAACATGCTTGTCGTAGGCCTCACCGGCCCCATGGGCGCCGGCAAGTCCGTGGTACTCAATGTGTTTCGCGAACTCGGCGCTGAGTGCCTGCGTGCAGACGACGCCTCACGGGAACTCCTCTCCACGAGCGCGCGTTTATTAGGCGAGATTCGGCAGTACTTCGGGGATGGGGTATTCCGGGCGGACGGCTCGCTGGACCGGAGCCGATTGGCTGACTTGATCTTCCGCGATCCAGCGGCGAGGCGACGTCTCGAGCAGGTCACCCACGGCCCTATGGTCGCCTGGCTGCGGGACCGGCTCGAGGAGCTTGAACGTCTTCCGGAACCTCCGCAGGTAGTTGTTCTCGAGGCTGCAATCCTTTCGCACATGGGCGGTCGCGGACTTGTCGATCTGACGGTGCGCGTCCATGCTTCGCCCGAGGAGTGCCTCGAACGCATACAGGCGCGGGACCGGATCACACGGGAACAGGCGCGGGAGCGTCTGGCGTTGCACGAGCAGCTTGGCCTATTCGCGGAAGACGCCGACTACGTGCTTGACACCTCCGGTACCGAGGAGGAGACGCGGGACCGGGTGAAGGCATTGTGGCCGGCATTACTGGCAGCGTCGCAGGCTTTGGACCCCTGACGGCAGCGGCAAAGCCCAATCTCCGCGTTGTCTGGTGAAACCCTTGCATATGTCTGAGCCGTCCGCACGGTGTGCGTGGCTGCGGGGACATCTGTCCGCGCGCCCTTCGGGGACGGCCAAGAGCATGGAGGTAACGCGATGATCCAAGTGGAGGGACTCACCAAGTACTACGGTCCGGTCCCTGCCATCATGGACGTGTCATTCCGCGTTGAGAAGGGCGAGATCGTGGCATTTCTCGGCCCAAACGGCGCGGGCAAGACTACGACCATGCGTATTCTCACCGGGTTCATGCCCGCAACCCTCGGGACGGCAAGCATTGCCGGGATCGATGTCTATGAGAACTCGATCGAGGCCCGACGGCACATCGGCTACATGCCGGAGACTACCACGCTGTACACGGACATGCGGGTCCACCAGTACCTGAGGTACTGCGGGAAACTCCAGGGCATGCGCAAGCCGGACCTGGCCGAGCGTCTGGACCTGGTCATGGATCAGTGCGGCCTGTCCGAGCGGCGCGATGCCATCATTGGCACTCTGTCCCTGGGATTCCGGCAGCGCGTGGGTCTTGCGCAGGCGCTCATCCACAATCCAGATGTGCTCATCCTCGACGAACCCACGGTGGGTCTGGACCCCAACCAGATCATGGAAGTGCGCCAGCTCATCAAGAGCCTCGCGGGCCAGCATACCGTGATGCTGTCCACCCACATCCTGCCCGAGGCGCAGATGACTTGCGAACGGGTCATCATCATCAACCACGGGAAGATTGTGGCCGAGGACACCCCCGAAAACCTCACTGCGCAGATTCGCGAAGTGGAGACGATCGTGGTGGAAGTCGCCACCGACGATGCCTCCGTGCCGCGGCTTCTCCAGGATATCCCCGAGGTCAGCAGCGTCCGCCGCGTCCCCAACGAGAACCGGAATGCATATCTCGTGGATACGCATCTGGGCACAGACATTCGTTCTCAGATCGCCGAGTTCGTGGTGAATAAGGGTTGGGGCCTGCTGGAACTGCGGCCTGTTGAGATGAGCCTCGAGGATGTCTTCCGCCAGCTTACCACCGAAGAGAAAGGGGTTGCCTAGGCCATGCGAAACATCTGCATCATCGCCCAGCGCGAGCTGGTGTCCTACTTCACCTCACCAATGGCCTACGTCATCACCGTCTTCTTCCTGTTCTTTACAGGGCTTATCTTCACGTTCTCCATCTACCAGCCCGGTGCGCAGGCTGAGATGCGCGGGCTGCTTGGGAGCATGGTGTTCCTGACACTCATGGTGGCTCCATTCGTAACCATGTCGCTCCTCGCGCAGGAGCGGGCCACGGGGACCCTGGAGCTGCTCCTCACCAAGCCGGTTCGGGATGTTGAGGTGGTGCTGGGCAAGTACTTCGGCGCACTGGCGTTCTATGTCTCCATGCTTGTGCTGACGCTGCCGTATCCACTGATTCTGTCGAAATACGGCGATCTTGACTGGGGCCCGACGTGGGTGGGCTATTTCGGGCTTCTGCTGGCCGCCGCGGCCTTCCTGGCCATCGGCGTGTTCGCAAGCAGCCTGACCCGATCGCAGATGGCCTCGGCGGGCATCTGTCTGGGCGTCTTCCTGTTTATCTGGCTCATTGGCTGGGTGTCGTATCTCGTGGGCGGCGAGGGCTCGACCCTTGCCGACATCGCCAAGAATATCTCGGTGTTCGAAGTCTTCGGCGATTTCGAAAAGGGCATTCTGGATTCCAAGAACGTGGTCTATTTCCTGAGCCTGTGCATCGTCTCGCTGTTCCTGGCCGTCCGCGTGCTTGAGATGCGCCGACAGGTCTGACGCGCCTACTGAAGGTCTCATCGATGGCGCGTGATGCAGCGGCTCGTAAGAGCAATCCTGAGCAATAGTCCATACCGGGCAGGTGAGAGATTCGATGTCCGAAGACAAGATCCCGCAGACCGATCAGCGCGCACGCGGCATGGCAGCCGACCCGCGCCTGCAGCAGAGGGCGCAGACAACGCTGACCGGCCTGCTGAGTATCGTCGCCGCGCTGTTTGGCGGCCTTACGCTCATCGTGGGCATTCTCTGGTGGCTGGTGAGCAAGACTTTTGGGCTCTGGCCCAAGGTTTTCATCATCGTGGCGGCCGTCTGCTTCATTTACGCCATCGTGGTGAACTTCCGGTCGATCGTGGCGAGTTTCAAACAGCGCCGCGTGGTCACGGGCATGAACACCGCGGTGTTCACGGTGATCATCGTCGGCATCCTGGTGCTACTCAATGTAATCTCGGTTCGGCACCGATTCTTCCGGTATGACGCCACGGAGAACAAGCAGTACTCGCTGTCGGATCAGACCCGCAAGGTTGTGAAGGCGCTGGACAAGGACGTGCAGATGATCGCCTTCATGTCTCCCGAGTATCCGGAGTATCGGCAGGTGCGCGACCGCCTCGAGGAGTATCGGGCGCTGTCTCCGCGTCTCAAGGTGGAGTACTATGATCCCCACACGCGTGTGGATAAGGTGCGCGAGTACAATGTGTCCGTTGACGGTTCGGTGATCATCAAGGCCGGGGACCGGAAGGAAGACGTGATGGGCGGCGATGAGGAGCGCATCACCAGCGCGATCCTTGCGGTCACAACCGGCGACAAGACGAAGATCTACTTCCTCACGGGGCACGGTGAGTTCGACCCGATGGAGCTTGGCCAGGACAGCGTGAATGACATCAAGCGCGCCCTGGAGACCCAGCAATACGCCGTCGAAACCCTGTCGCTGCTCAACAAGAAGGACGCTGTTGTGCCGCAGGATGCCGCCGCGGTGGTCATCGCGGGTGCCCAGCACCCGCTGCAGGAAGCGGAAATGGCAGCTCTGAAGAAGTACGCCGACCAGGGTGGCAAGCTTTTCATCGCCCTGTCGAACACCCCCCAGGCCCCGGATTTCTCCGAGATCCTTGCTACCCGCGGCGTGAAGCCGTCGAAGGGCAAGATCATGGACCCCAACGCCGAGCATAACGCGGGAACGCCCACTATTCCTGCGGTGCTCAGGCCGGAGTCTCACGAAATCACCCGCAATCTGCAGGGCCTGGTGTTCCCGATGGCGATGGCGCTGGAGGTCGAAGAGACACCGCCTCCGCCACCAAGCTACCCGGGCGCTCCGCCCCCGCCGGTTGATCAGAAAGCCACTGCGCTCATGAAGACCAGCGCCGACGCCTGGCTTGACAACCTCGGCCCCACGGGCAAAGGCAATGGTAGCCGTGATTCCGGCGAGGCAAGCGGTCCCTTTGTCATGGCTGCGGCCATCGATGAGAGCAAGAAGGACAAGCCGCCCACGCCGCCGGGGATGCCGCCCGAACCCGAGAATGAAGAAGAAGGGCCGGGCACTCGAATCGTCGTTGTGGCGGACGCCGAGTTCATGACGGACCGGCTTATCGAGGCCAATCGGCTCTGGGCCAATGCCGCATTCGCGCTGAACGCTATCAACTGGCTGGTGGGCAATGAGAAGCTGATCTCGATCCCGCCGAAGGAGACGGAGACCCCCTACCTGACCATGGTGGGAGCGCAGAAGGCCATCGCGACCGTACTGACCATTTTCGTGGTGCCTGGTCTCGTGGTGCTCGCCGGTGGCTTCGTCTGGTGGCGCCGAAGGAGGTAGGCCCGTGCGCAAGTTCGCTGCAACACTCATCGCCTTCGTGGTCTTCGTCGGCCTGCTGATTTGGGTCGTCACGAAAGAGCGTGGCCGCGTGCCCGAGAAAGAGGAACTGCTGGCAAGAGAGATCAACGCCGGCGGCGGGCTGGTGAGTATCGAAGCGGTGAAGTTCGACACACCCGCCGTCGTGAATGCCGGCAAGCCGCTGAAGAAAGGACAGGATCCTGCCAAGCGCATCGAGCACCGCCGGCTGGCTCTCGAAAAACGGGGCGATGACTGGTTCATCACCAAACCCTTCGAGAGCATGGCAGACCCGGACGACGTAAAGCTCATGGTCGAGGCGGTGGAGCGGCTCAAGCCGACGGTTCGAAAGGACGCGGATCCGAATGCCAAGGAATTCGGCCTGGACAACCCGACCCTGAAGGTGACCGTGAGGCTGAAGAACGGCAAGGTCATCGACATGACCCTCGGGGAGAACACCCCGGTGGGTGCCAAGGTGTTCGCGAAGATCGAGGGACGCGAGGGGCTGTACCTGTTCCCCAGCACCTTCACAACCGAGTTCCAGAAGGAAGCCGCCACGCTGCGGGACACCAAACTCGCGCGGTTCGCCAAGGAAGACGTGGTGGGCGTGACCTTCATCAATAAGCATGGGACCATCGCCGCGGAGAAGAAGCAGAAGGGCGAAAAGGTGGACTGGCGCATCACGAAGCCGGGAGAGTACAAAGGTGACGAGTGGTCCATCACCACGGCCTTCGGGAAGCTTACAGAGACCGAGGCGAAGGACTTCATCGAAAAGCCCGGTGATCTGAAAAAGTACGGTCTGGACAAACCTCGCGTGAAGGTGATCGTGGAGCTCAAAGACGGCAAGAGCGTGGAGGTTCTTGTGGGCAAACAGACCCGCAAGCGCGTGAAGACCTCGGAGTACAGTGATACGACCGAAGAGAAGGATCTCGTCTACGCCATGCGCACGGGCCGCAATGAGGTGCTGCTGGTAGACAACACCCTGTTCGACGACCTGAACAAGGACCTCATGGCCATGCGTGACAACCACGTCCTGGACTTCAAGCGCGACAAGGTGAAGTCCATCCAGGTTGCCCGCCGCGGTGGCTACAGCTTCACCGTGAACCGGGCCGGGGACGACTGGGTTCTTGCATCGCCCCCCGGACCCGCCAAGAAGACCAAGGTGGACGATATTCTCTGGGACCTCAGCGATCTGGAAGCCCGGGAATATATGGGCGCGGCAGTGGACCTGAAAGCCGTTGGCCTTGCGGTGCCCGCGACCGTGATCACCCTGGAGTTCCTGGGCGGCAAGCCGGTGAAGATCAAGTTTGGCGACAAGGTGAAAAAAGGCGACGAGACGCTGTACTACTGCCAGGTCAATGACGAGAGGCAGGTATACAAGGTGCCGCAGCTTGTGATCAACGACTTGCCCGGCGGGGTGGATGATATCAAGCAGTCGTCCGAGGACCTCGGCAAGTCGAAGAGTGAACTGCCCGACCTGTCGGGGACCGAGGACGATACCTCGCCCACTTCATCGGACAACTGACGGTAACTCCAGGGACACTGTGCGGCGCCGGCGACCTGCCGGCGCCGTTGTCGTATCCCTTGGCTGAAGGAGCTGTCAATGCCCACGATCCACCTGGCATTCGGCCCACAATGGACGCTGGAGACCGCCGGTCCATGGTCAGTGAGTGCGGAGGGGGCCGGGCCGCTCGTGATGGAGCGAACCGCATCACCATACAGTCAAGGCGCATTTGCACGGGCCTCGTACTCGGCGCCGGTTTTCAACGCGCCGGTGAGAAGGCTGGTCCGGTTCCGGATCGACTGCGTGGCTCCCGCGGCGGAGGCGCGTGGAATGGGGGGCTCTGCCATCGCTCGCTGTGAGATCTGGACGGACCGCGTCCTGGTCTGGACTGGTCTCGTGGGAGGGCCGGCGGGGGAGATGGGCTACCACGAGGCCGAGTTCAATAGCCCAGGAGGGGGGCATATTCTGGTCGAACTCCGCGTGGAAGATACGGACGGGACGGCAGGACCGATGCGCGTCGAGTGGTCCCAGTTGCGGCTGGAATTGCTGGGTTTCGGTGAAGCGCCCGGACCGTGGCCACCGCAGTGATGAGCGATCCGCTGCCTGGGGAATGGCTGCGCTATGCGACCAGGCGCAGGATCAGAGACACCGCAGCCTGAGATACCACAGCTGCTCCGAGGAATGCGAAGACGAACCTACCTGCTCCCAGTTTTGTCGGTGCACAGGCACGCCCCATGCTCCAGGCGTGACCGCCGACGCAGAGCGCTGTCCCCAGCGCCCAGGTCGCGACTGCAAGCCACGTGCCGACGGTTGCCTGATCCAGACGGAGCAGATTGGGGAAGCGATCGGGATCGATGGGCAGGCCGTTTACCACGATGGGGCGCAGGACGGCCACGAGAAGCAGCAGGGGAAGGACCGTCGCCCGAGCCCACAAAGCGGCTTCCAGCCGGCGCGCGAACACGGCTCGGGGACAGGTCAGCGTGATGGCTGCGAACACCGCCAGGAGTGGGGTGAGAACGTCGAGGACAGCCATGAGCAAGTGGTGGGGCACCGTGGGTGCGTAGACGGCCACGAGCCAACCCGTTCGGAGGCCAGTGACAAGGTGCAGCGCCACGAGAGCCACCTGCAACAGCACCAGAGCGACAGTGGCCTGAACTCCCACGGGGCAGCCCACCTCTTAGCCAGGCAGCCCGCGCTGAGGCACAGGCAGGCGAATGGTCATGGTCGTCCCGGCGCCCACTCGGCTGTCCACCTCGAGGCTTCCCCCGTGTTCTTCCTCAACGATCCGTCGCGTGGAATGAAGCCCCAGACCTGTTCCGGTGGCCTTGGTGGTGAAAAAAGGCTCAAAAAGCTGCGCCTGAATATCCTCGGGGATGCCGGGGCCGTTATCTGTGACTTCCAGCAACACCTCATGGTCCTCGAGGGTCGTGGTGATGATGACCTTCGCATTCTCCTGTCTGTCCAGAGCGTCGGCTGCGTTGAGGATCAAGTTCAGCAGCGCTCGCTCCATCTGCGGCGGGTCGAGACGCAGTTGCGGCAGATTGTCGGCGAGATGAAGCTCAATCGCGATGCCTCGGTGGATGAGCTCGGTTCGGACCAGGGTGAGGGTGCTGTCCACAATCGGGTTCAGGTCTCCGAGTTCCAGCACCACGTCGGATGCCCGGGAGAAAGCCAGCAGGCGCTGGACCATGGTTTGGAGACGTTCCATCTGCCGGCCAAGCACATCCCGCGCGCGCTCGTCCACCTGTTTCCCACTCAGCAACAGGTCCACCAGAGGTTTGATAGGGGTCACAATGTTCGCCATGTCATGGGCGATGCTGGCCGCCAGCGTGCCCACCGTCGCCACGCGCTCAGAGCGAACCAGTTGATCCTGGGCTGCGCGCAGGTCGTCATAGGCGCTACGTAGATCGGTATAAAGACGCGCGTTCTCCAATGCGATTGCCGTCTGGGCTGCGATGCCGTTGACCAGATGCACATCGTTCTCGCTGAAGACATGGGTCTGGGAGGATGTGTCCAGATAGATGACGCCGATCGGTTGGCCGTGAGCAATCATCGGCGCGCAGATGGCGGATCGAATGCGCAAGTCGTGGACGCTGTCGGCATCCATGAAACGGGCATCGGCGGTGGCGTCACTGGTGAGAATGGCCATGCGCTGCGAAAGGGCTTGATCTACTATGTGCGCGCTAATCCGCAGGGCAGACGTGTCTTCTCCGGGTTCGATGTTGTCCCCGCGGCGACGCACCACTCGAGGGATGGGCTGGGGTGGGTCACCCTCAAGAAGCAGCAGAGATGCCTGCTCGGCCGGGATGACGTTCATGATGCGGTCCACGGCGACGCGCAGCAGGTGCGGGACTTCGAGGATCGATCCCAGCGCCAGGGCGAAGTCGAGAAGCACTCCGAGCCGATAACGGGCATCGGCGCCGTCTTCCATTCCGCCGGGAGCGTGGACGGCGTCCAGCGCGAAAACGATACGGGCATCGCCGCCACCTGCGCCCTCGTCGGTTGGTTCATCGGCAACCAGAACCACCTGGTCCGCCGGGTCAGGATCAGCGCCGGTGTCATCCATGAGTTCGAGCCGGAGCCAGGTGCGGCCAATGCGGAAGCGGTCGCCGGGTTTGAGCGGTGCGGGGGCATAGATGCGCCGGCTGCCAAGGAAGGTCCCATTCGCGCTGGCCTGGTCTTCGAGGAACCACTCGCCAGACCGCCGCACCAGGCGGGCGTGATGGCGAGAAGCTTTCAGGTCGGTGGGCAGGCAGACATCATTATCCGGCTTGCGCCCGATGGTCACAGAGTCGGACGTGAGGGGGAACTCCATTCCGGCGAGATCGCCGTCAATGACAACGACGCGCATCATCCCCGGCACCATCCACTCTCAGTAGCCTGCCGCTGAGGTCCGGCCTGCCTGGACTGGGCGCGGCAGGTCCAGCTTGGCACTGCCGAGCATCCTGCGCAATGCGGTCTGCGTTGACGAACCGGAAGCGCCAGAGTATATTCGACCCAGAGTACGGGTATGCTCATTTCGCGGACGGCTGCGATAATCTCCAGCAAAGCAGAGAAACGGGGCGATTATACCATGATGACTCGGAGGCGTCGAGAGCGCCGCCGTGGCTTCTCCATGGTGGAAGTGACGGTAGTTACCGGTATCCTCGCCACCCTTGCGGGGCAGTCCGGCAGCGCATACTTGCAGGCGAAAAACAAGGCCGCTGCAGACCAATGTCTGAATAACCTCAAGCAACTGTACTCGGCCATCCAGATGGTGGCCGACGACAACGATGGCCGCCTTCCGAAGGCCTGGTTCTTCCCGTGGAAAGGCCAGCAGTCTGATGCGGGTTGGCAACTGGATCCGAACGATCCATACAACCTGGCGAATATCGTTGCAGGCCGCAATAGCTCGATCCGGAAGCTGTTCGTCTGTCCAGCTGCGCCGGAGGCCTGGCAGAAGTTGGGCATCACCTATGTCTATAATGACACACTGGGCGGCAGGATGCTGGATTCGATTCCGAACTCGCCCAACGTCTGGCTGCTCATGGACGCCAATGTCATCAACATGGAGAAGTTTCCGGCACCCCATATCGACGGGTACAATGTGCTTTTCTGTGACGGGCACGTGAAGTGGGTGCCGCGCGGTGCCATTGGACAGGTCTTCCAGGCGGGGCTCATTGGCCAGCAGACCCCACCCGGCGGCGGGGGCGGCGGCGGAGACATGGACGACATCTGGTAGTGCAGGAATGCTCGAACAACGGGGGTGGGCTGCCGGGAACGGGTGGCCTACTCCCGTCCCTCATCGACGCGCTCCGCTGCAATGCCTCTGTCGGTCTCCACGAAGCGGTAAACTTCATATCTGCCGTCGGCCCTGATTCGGAGCTGGTTATTCTCGGTCTCTACCGAATCACGGCTCGCGGGTGTTCGTGGATACCGGCCGGCCATGGGGTCCGGGGGGTAGCTCAGGCGCAGTGCAAGCAGCATGGTGAAGCCGAAGATCAATGCGCACAGAGCATAGGCCTTGAGCTGCCGCTTGCTAAACGATACGCGCTTGCGGGGCATCTGCCAACTCATGGGGGCAATTTAGCACGCCCACCGTGCAACGTCAACGCGCCGGTTGTCTCCCGTCGTCGAGTCCCTCGTGATCCACCAGTTCATGCCGGCTTGCGGGCTTCCACAAGCACGTAGGGGACGTGCACAAATGCCTGCCAGTTGCCCCGGGTGTGGTCAAGTTGGTTCGCGACTGAGGCGACGCGCCGGCGGCTTTGGGGGTCAAGATGCAGGCCCATGAGCAGGCGCGCACCGTCGGAGTTCGGGGGGCAAGGTATGTTCTGCAATTCCACGCGCACGTGGAGCCCCACGCGTTCGGCGGCTCCTGGGAGTTTTCGGCCGACCTGCGGATCCGCGCCTGCCGCGAGTAGTCCATCAAGCCACAGGTCGCGCAGAGAGATCTCGGGGGGAAACTCCAGCATCCCCCCGTAATCGGGTTCGATTGCGACCAGCAAGCCGCCCGGAGCCAGCACGCGCGCCGTCTCGGCCATCGATCGGTCGAGATCAGCGATCCAGAGGAGGGCGTTCTGGCACAGGACCAGATCGAAGCATCTGTCCGGGAAGGGCAGCGCAGTGGCATCAGCCTGCACCAGGGGCCCGGTGAAAATGCCGGAACGCCGGGCAGGGCCCGCATCCTTGTCCAAGCCAATTACCAATCCGCCGGCAGCATCCGATCGCCGCTGGAGTTCGGCGGTTACATTGCCGTGACCGCAGCCAATCTCCAGCACCCGGCGTCGCAGGGCGATCTGTGCCCTGCGCAGGAGCCTGCCACGAGGCCCGGCAAGCCAGTCGGACAGGCGGATCGCCTCGTCGAGTGCGGGCAGGCCGGGCCTTTCTTCGATGCTCATCTGCCGCCGCCTGCGCAAGCGCAGGCACAGGCACAACCGGCACACGCACACGCGCAACCGCCGCCTCCACCCCCGCTCCCGCTGCTCTTGGACATTGCTTCGAGCATGTCCAGCGTCACTTTGTCCACGCCGGACAAGTCCACGATGGCCTGCGCGTCCAAGCCGATTCGCACCGGGTCCATCTGGGATGCCAGGCCGCCCGCCACATTCTCAGTCCAGCCGGCGAAGGATGACGCGACATCACCGAAGCTGGTGCGGGACGTGTCCGGAGTAGGCAGTGAGACCTGTCCCGCGCCACTGTCACCAAAGACCGTTCCGCGGCTCCAGGGAGGCCGATAGTGGTAACCGTGGCTGTGCCAGTAGCCGAAGTCATCCCGGTAGGTGGGGGAGACCATGAGCCATTCCAGATTGTCATCGGTGTGCTTCGTGCGGTCCTCGACATCGCCGATGGACTTGGCATTCGCCCATGCCTTGGAGATGATGTAAGTGTAGTAGCTGCGGGTCTTGGCCAGGTCGAAGCCCTGCATGCGCTTGACGGTGCCGTCGATCAGTTCCTTCATGGCCTTGGCGAACTTGATCTTGGGTACAGGCACTTCGCCGGCTGCCAGGAGCGCCTCAATGAACGGCTGCTCGTACCCGTGGATGACCTTGCCAGCAAGAGCGGCGGCCTTGCGCCGGTCGCCCCGGCTTTCCTTTGCGAAGGCCTCGTTGACTCGGATGACCAATGGATCGGCGCTCACCTGCTCGCAAATGCCTTTCTTGAGGAGACCGAAGAGAACCAATGTCAGCACTTCGTTCAGCGGTCGCTCGAGGATCACCGCCGCTTCCGGCGCCGTGAGCCCGCGCTTGACCCCGCCGCCTTCGACTGATGCAATCGCCGGCAGGTACTTCCCGCGCTTGCGTCTCAGAGAGCGCTCAGACAGGAGCCAAAGAAGGGGCAGGATGGGTATCGCGATCAGTTGCGCCACAGGGTTCAGGATGAACAGCCACGCGAAGATGAGCAGCAGACCCAGGAAGCAACTGATGCCCGTTCCCTGGCTTGCGCGGAAGAACATGATCCCAAAGAGGATCGCGAGGATCACGCCCCAGACAAAGCGAGTATTCGGGTTGTCCTTCCACCACTTCACAAGCAGATCCCACTTGCTCATGGTGACCACGCGGCTCATCCCGCGCTTCGGGAAGGACAGGGCGACCATGTTGGGTCCGTCGATCCGGGCCGCAGGCATGAACCATGCAGCCACGGTGTTGGTGTCGGTCACCGCCTTGCTGGTGAAGTTCAGACCCTGGTGCAATACCTCTTCCGGCTTGATGTCCTTCGGCAGATAGACCACGATTCCGAGTTTCGTGGTGCCCTGCACGTACTGGGACCCGAACCACGTGGGCGTGATTCTCAGGGACGCGTAGTCGGGCCGGGTGGTGTCCTGGTAGACCCGATTGGGCATGGTGCAGCGGAAGAGGAATGTCCCACGCTGGCCAGGCTGAATGGTGGCGGCACCCAGCGGAACCGCGACACCGATGGGGATATAGTCAGACTTTTCGATTCCCGTACATTCGTACTTCTGCCCGGACGCGTCGATGACCGCGGCTTCCATGTTGCTGATGTCGTAGTCCCGGTCGGGCAGGCCCACATCCACGAAGTCAATGGGGTGGGCGCCGGGCGCACACTCGAAGAGGATCTCGTAGAAAAGCTCCACGGAGGCGTCCGGGTTGACCGTGACTGCGAAGGTCATCTCAGGGACTGAGAACAGGTAGTCCTGAGCCATGCAACTGGTGCTCAGCGTCAGCAATGACAGGGCCAGGACCACGCCGGCCCGGTGTGAGATATCGGGCTTCATCATTCGGTGTCAGCCTCCGGTGAATCATCACTCCAACCGGCCGGGTCTTCGGGCGGCCAGGCCTCGCAGATCGGCAGGTCCGGGCAGGCGGCGCTCTGACTCGGGGCCTCCACCTGCTCACGGTAACGGGTGAAGCATGGGCTGTTCCAGATCTCCTGCCAGGTCTGTTTCAGGATATTTCCGGCGCATGTCCGTGGCCCGCGGGCCGGGAATACCGACCCGTCCGGCTCCACGCGTACGGCGACATCGCTCCCCGCGCGAGGCCCAGCGATCACGTGAGATGCGAGGTCAATACGCGGATTGAACCTGACCGGCGGCTGCCAGATGATACGCCGACCGAAGTTCTCGGCGGCTTCGAAAACCGTAGTGGCCGCCTGGGGCAATGCTCTCGCCGGGAGAGCGCCCGCCGCATCAGCCTCCTCCTCGCCGTCCAGACATGCCAGGGCGAAGAACCAGATGTCGGTGACATCGCGGCCTGCAATGAACTCCACCATCTCATCAAGCTCCCCAAGGGTCCGATCGGTGATGGGGCACTGGGCAATTGGGCACAACTCCAGCTCTCGGCAGTGATCCCACACCGCTTGTACGCGAAGGAAGTCCCCTTCGGCACGAACCATTTCCTCGTGCTCCGCGGGGTCTGCTGAAGCGAAGACCAGCGCGAGATAGTCCAGGCCCGCGTTGGCCATCTCCCTCAAGACTCCCGATGGCACCCAACTGGCGATGGCGCGCACGCCCGCAATCATTCCGAGGTCCTCGGTGAACTCCACCGTGCGTACAAGCGCGCCGGGGTCGGTGTCGGGACTGATCACGATGTTTACCTGGGGGATTGCCGCGTCCCACAGGCTCCGCAAGATCGGCTGCATCTGCTCCAGCGTGCCCATGGTGACGTCGGCGCTGTAGGGTGATGCGAGTTTCCTGCCGTCTGCACCAAGTTCCGCGCCAACCAGATTAGTGATGGGGTAGTCCGAACGACGGGCCGTCAGATCTGAAACCAGAGCCCGGACGCGCTGGAAGTCAGCGCGAACCTGTGCATCGGCTGCGCCCGCGAACCTGGCTTTGACGGCCCGGAGAATCTCCTCGTCCGGATGACCGGCCAGCACTCCGTAGACCATCAGCACACCCACGGGGGACAGGTGCGCGGCCTCGGCGGCGTTGGCGAGAAGCATGCCGCCGCCGTCGGGGTCTACGCGCAGGTGGAAACGCGTGGGAGTCTCGCCTTCGAGCACCATGAAATGGTGCAGACCGGGCCCGACGGTGGCCTCGTCATCCCTCTTCCCTGGGTCCTGGTTCATGCGCGGCTCAATCCTCCCGTTTGTTCGGGGCGTCAGACGCAAGCGCGCCAACAGCCCCTGCAAGATCGCACTCAAGCTCCTGCCGCCTCAGTGGACAGCCTCCCCCGCACACCTGCAGGTCTTCACAGTTCCAGCATTTCTCTGGCAGCCCCGACTGTCGTGGGTCCTCGCGCCTCATACGGATTGTGCGGAACAAGTCGCTGTCCCAGATGCACTCCCAACCATCGCGCAGGAGATTGCCCGCAGGCTCGTAGTACGACTGGCAGGGCAGTACATCGCCGTTGGGCTCCACGCAGACCGAGTACTCCGCGGCATTGCAGCACTTGGGCCCGAGGCCCAGTTCCAGGGGCGAAAGACGGCAATACTCCGTGGGAGTGTACCACAGCATCGCCATGTCATTGACCCGCGCGTATTCCAGCAGACTTGCGAGCACCGGCGAGAGTTCGAATTCGCGCAGCCCCGCCGGGTTGCACCGGCCGGATCCCGAGCAGATCATACTGTTGACCGCGAAGGTTCTCACGCCCAGGTCGCGCACCAGGGTGAGGGTCTCCAGTATGTGCCCGCAATTGTCACGGGTCAGCGTTGTGTTGGTGATGGTATGCAGCCCTGCCGTTACGCAATTGCGGATGCCCTCAACCGTTTCCGCGTGGGCGTTGGCCTGGACGATGCGGTTGTGTACTGCCGGTTGGTTGGACAGGAGGGTGATCTGCACGTGGTCCAGGCCGGCACTGGCGAGCTTCCTGACGAAGGCCGCATCTGACAGGCGTCGACCGTTGGTGTTTAGGCCGCAGAGGATCCCGAGCTTCTCGGCCAGGCGCACCAGTCCGGCCAATTGCGGATGCAGCGTCGGTTCACCCCCGGTGAAAATGAGGTGCGGCACACCGACCTGCGCCAGCGTGCGGATGACCTGGCGCCATTGCGCGCCGTCCAGGTGCGGCAGAGCCCTCCTGCCCGGCTCATTGTAGCAGTGCAGGCAGGCGTTGTTGCAGTCGTAGGTCAGGGCCAGGTCCGCCTTGTATGGAGCCTTCGCCCGGGTCGTGAAGAGGTCAGTCCGCTGCAAGCCTGGCGCGCAGGCAGGACAGGATACTGACGGCTCGCCGGCGCGGTTCACAAGGTCAGCGAGGAGCCCCACATCTGCCGCCAGATCGTCCAGGGGCGCATTAGGATGCCAGCGCTTGAGGCAGGCCGTGATTTGCGCCGGGCTAACGCCATCCAGCAGCATCCTGGTGATCTCGGTAGCGCTGGGGGAGAGGTGGATCGGGTCGCACACATTCACGAACAGGGCGCCACTGCCGTCGTTGTGGACTCGCAGATGCACCCGGGTCTTCCCGGACCGGCTCTCTTTGCGGTAAGTGTAGAGCCCCGGTGCACTGTGGCCGCGCCCGAATACCACACGCATCTGGCGCATGAATACTCGCCAGTCTTCGGTCACCGCGTTCAGCGCCCAGCCGACAGTCCTCCTTACCACTTGGGCGCCTCCTCAATGTGGTACGAGGTGCCACAGTAAGGGCATTTGACGATGATCGCGCCCTCCTGCATGCTGATGGACTTTTCGTCCAGCGGGGCGCCGCAGTTGCGGCACTTGAGCTGTTCGGTGTTCACATCGCCCGTGACATCGATCTTCTGGACGATGGTGCGCTCGGGAGCCTTCATGCTCGTAAGCCAGCCAATGACCACCCCGGCGCCGATGAGCACAATGCCAATGATTATCCGGGCCGGCAGGCCCTGGTTGCCGATCAGGAAGACCAGACCCAGGAGACCGACAATCCCGGCGAGCGCGTACATTCCACTCTTCAATATAGCTGCGAGCCGCCGCCGGCAGCCCGCGTCACCTCCTCTTCGGTACATGTTTTCTCATGCACAATTCGGCGTGTGGCGGAGCGGGACCTTCGTCGATGCAGACATACCTGTCTGGTTCGCGTTCTGTAGGCCGATTGGGCGCCGTGCGGTTCAGTGCGGCGAAAAAGACCCAGAAATAAGGAAGAAAGACCATAAATATAGTAATTGTCACATTTTGTTATTCATTGACACCATAAATTATCTACCAGAAACCACAATAAGAGGATGCAATACGCTTCCGCCCGTGTATACTATTGTCAGCGTTCGACCCCATGTTCTTTGGAGGCCGACTATGCGTTTGCTATTGCCAATTGCCTTGCTCGCGGTTGTCGCCGCGTTTCCAGCCGGGGCCTCTACCCTCACTCCTTGGCAGACGGTCGCGACCAGCTGGGCCCCCGCCACGGGAACAGGCAGTGTCGGTTTCAACCAATTCGATACCCTCGGGGGCACGCTGACGCTCTTGAGCATCGAGTGGGAGTTCTCGACCTACGTCGACGGCTTAGCCGACTACAAGAACAACGGCACTCAGAATGCCATTGGCTGCTTCTACCAGTTCTACGATACCACCAACGTGGAGGACGGCCTGGGCAACTCTCTGGGCAGCTATGTGCCGACTTATACTTCCGGGTTGTTTGCGGTGAATGTTGGCGCTACGGTGAGCAAAGGCGGCGACAGTTCCGTCGAGGGGGCCAGTGGCGTATGGAACACCGCCCCGTACATCGCCTACTTCAGTGGGAATGGCGTCGTCACGGGCTTCTCCTTCGATGCAACCTTGTATGAGGTCTTCGGCAAGCCCGACTACGTGACGGTCACCGACTACACGAATACCACTTACATCCAGGGGCGTATTCGGTACGAGTATGAGGAGAGCCAGGATATCCCCGAGCCAGGCACCATAGCCCTGTTTGGTCTGGGCCTGCTGGGTGTGGGAACCGTCATACGCCGCCGCAGCGCCTGACGCATTCCCTGACGGCAAGAAGACAACGGGACCGCCGCCTGGCGGTCCCGTTTCATTTGCATCGGTTGTCTGCGTTGCCCCGCGCCGTTACCCCTTCAGCCACCGGTCCATAAACGGGAAGCCTTTCTCGCCCCACCACTGGTGGTCGCCCTCGAAGACCTCCATCTCGCACCGGTGTGCCACACCGAGCACATCATATGCGGCCTTGATCTGCCTGAACGCCCTGCGCGCCGACTTGATGGGGAAGATGCTGTCCTGGGTGCCATTCTCGAAGAACACCGGGCGCGGCGCGATCAGGCAGGCGATGTCGGGCATTTCGGCATACTGGAGCACTCCGGGCACATAATTGTCCTCGCAGTGGCGGATGGGGATGATGGAGTCCTGCCAGTAGCTCAGGTAGCCGCTGATCATCGCCGCACCAATCCGCTCTTCAACCGCTGCGGCGAAAGTCGTGATCGTGCCTCCTCCGGAAATCCCCATGCAGCCGATCCGGTTCGCATTGCATTCCGGGCGCGTTTCAAGATAGTCGATGCAGCGCATCACGTCATAGACCCGGATGCCAGGCACCGTGCGGCCGAGAAGCATAGCGGCCAAGCTCGGTCTGCGGCAGCTCGACGCGCCCTTGGCCTGATCGATCTCCTCGGGGTCGCGCCGTTCGCCGAAGCCGTACATATCAGGCGCAATCACGAAATAACCGCGGCGCACCGCCTGAATAGCGAAGTCCTTCTGGTACTCGCCGAACTCGGTTCGCTGGGAGCCGTCGTCGTTGATGCCCACGATCTGGTCCTTGCCTGGGCCGTGTCCCTGCAGGCAGATCATCCCCGGCGCCGCGCCCTTGAGGCCCTCGGGGATGAGCACCCAGGCCGTTACAGTCAGGTTCGGCCGGCTCTGGAAAATCACGTGCTCGCGGGTGTAGCCCTCGAAGCGTTTGCGTCTGGAGACCTGCGGCGCAAGGTCGCACTTTGGCTCATCCAGTCCGCCCAGAAGGTCCATGAACTTGCGCTTCAGCTTGCGTCGCCAGGCTTTCCACTCTTCCTCGTCCTTGCAGGCGAATGCGAGTTCAGGAAGGTTCGCCTGGTACAAGTCGGCAATGTAGTCCATCGGCTTGTAGCATCTTTTCACGGCCTTTGGCTTCGAGTCGGTCTTCTTCTTCGCGGGCATGGGCACTCTCCTGTGTTGGAACGCGTCGGCGTTGCGTCGCCGGCGCTACTGTCCGTCTGCATCTCTGCTTGTTCTGTGGCTGCGGAAAACCGCGAGGTAGTCTTCGGCGGTTACTCCGAGCTTTCGCAGAACCTCCGCATCAAGGGTGTCCCGGGGATCTCCAGCGCTGCGGTTGCCCTCATTGTATATCCAGTAGCCGGGCGCGCAATCGGCAGCCTGGGCAAGTTGCTCGTCCAGGTAACGCGGCAGGTAGTGCGGCCGCGCCGTCCGTACGTTCCAGGGGTGGAAACCGGGCAGAATCCGGACGGCGAAGGGGAAGGCCTCCTGGACCCGGGGGACGAACTCGGGCAGGCGCACGAACCACCGGTTGAGGTGCGCCGGCAAGTCAGGCCCGGTCACCTCTCCCTCTCCAGCCCCGTAGGTCTTTTCGGTGGCGATCCATATCTCAACCCCGGCGTCGTGGATACCTTTCAGCCACCAGTAGTTCCCGGCCCGGCAGTCGAGCTTGCCGGCGTACATGCGCGCTTCGTAGACCTGCATCAAAGGGCAGCCCCAGACTTCGCGGATCACCTTACCCACTTGCAGACCGCGCTGGTAGTACCCGCCGGCGTAGCCAAACTCGTCCGCAAAGCACCATGCATCCACGTGGTCGGCCACGTCCGCGTAGCGCTCGCGGGCCTCCTGGGTCACGCCATCATAGTCCTCGGCATCGTAGACGATCCCGCGGAAGCCCAGCTCCTTCGCTCGTGCATAGATGTGCCTCATCTGACGCAAGGTGGTCTGCCACTTGCAGTCATCCGCCAGGTCCGCCGGTTTACTGACCATGAATGTAAAGGGCTCGTGTTCGGCAAGCCAGTACCGGATGCCCCGGGCGCGGAGCTGTTCGAAGGCGCCCGAGGCAACCCACAGGTCGAAGCCCGAGTTGTGGTTTGTCTGCGGAAAAGCGGTTTCCACGTAGTCCAGCCACAGGTCGGTGGCCCCGAGGTCTTTGTCCAGGTAGTCCAGCTTGTCGAGGAAATCCGCCTGGACATCGGAGGACCAGCACATGAGATGGCGTTCGGGTAGATTCGGGCGGCCCAGGAACTGCACCTCGCTCACCCGCCCGTGGCTGGATGATGCCGCGCCGATACGCACCTGTGCAAACCGGCCTACCGATGGCGGGAGCGGGACCTCGGTGGTCTGCGCGGGCTCCCACATTGCGAGATTGATCTGCCTTCCCAGGAGCGGACGCAGGTGGCCGGGGTCTGGGCCAACAAGCACCTCGGTAAGCCAGATCAGTCGCTCGGTATGGCCGTTGGTGATCCGCACCCCCTCGAGGACAGTCGGGCCGCCCAGGTCAACAGTGAGCGAGACGCCTCCGTTGGGCCAGGCGAAGCGCAGTTCGGTCTCCGGATCGCCGTCAAGCGCGAACTCCGGATTCGCCAGCTCTCCCCCGCGGGCTTCGGCCGACAATAGCCGCACGCCCTGAAGTGCAGGGGCAACCTCAGCGGCCGGCGCTCCCGCACTGAGCGACCAGACCAGTGCCGCGATGACCGGATACCCAGGAGTCCTCATTGCGCGCAGCCTCCCATTATCGGGTGGATTTCACCGTTCGTGATCGTTTCCTCGCGGAAGGCCCCACGGCCTTCCGGTGCGCAGAGGTTGCCACGCCGGGGGCGCGGAAATGTCGGCGACCCGAGTGCCTGATTGCCCCGGGAGCCCCCGCGGAATGGACAACGACAAGAAAAACCGGCAAAATTCGCTACTCCTGGTGCTCAGGCTGGCGCTCACCATCGCCTGCATCGTGGTGGTTCTTGGGTCGGTAGATGTCCGTGAAGCCGCAGCAACAACGGCCCGAATGGCACCCCTGTATCTGGCGCTTGCAGTCGGCGCTGAGTTCGCGCAGCGAGTGTTGTTCGTCCTGCGTTGGCATGTTCTGCTTGCGCCGGCGGGCATCCGGATACCAGTCTCGCAGTCGTTGCGCCTGGGTTTCGTCGCCCTTTTCTACAACAACTTCATGCCCTCCACCGTCGGGGGTGATGCCGCAAAGTCGTACCTGCTGGCGCGCAGGCCCGGAGCAGAGACCACCGGAATCATTGCTTCCGTGCTTGTGGACCGGCTGCTCATCGGCTGGGGATCGATGCTCATGTTCGGACTGGCGGCCGGGTTGGTGCTGGACATGTCCCAGTACAAGTGGGCGATGTTGGTGATGTTCGTCGCGGGCATGATGGGGGCCGGGGTGGTGTGGCTCGCCGCGCGTCGCTCACCAGCAGCCGAGCCCGGCGACGGTGCGCCAGTCATGCGGCGGCTTGTGTTCAGAGCGGCGACCCTCTTCGGCGAGCTATCCCGGGCATTGCTGCGCTATCGCCACCACCGGTGGGCACTGGTGGCGTCGTTCCTCATCTCCTCGGCGGGTCTGGTGGTAATGGGGTTTGCGCTCCAGTTCTGGGCCGCAGCGGTTGGTTTTCGCCTGGGCACGGTGGAGGGTGTGGCAATCTCGGCGGTGATGAAGATCGTGGGGATGATCCCGGCGACGATCAACGGCCTTGGGTGGATCGAGGGCGCGACGGTAGTGTTGCTCGGGTGGTCCGGGATGACCCACGCCGATGCCTTGGCAATTGCGGTGGCGCAGAGGATCGCAGGCACTGTCCTGAGCCTCCTGGGCGCCGGTGCGCAGTGGATGCCGGAGAACAGGTCCATCGCGCCGCCGTAGACTTGAACCCGGACGCATGTCGGCCTGCCCGGGTGACCCAGGCAGGCCGGCGTTGCCCACGATGCGGAACTGCTACAGTTCGATGATGGCCGGGCGGTCACCGACGCTCAAGGCAGCGGCGGCGATGCGCGTCGCCTCGATGCCCTCCTTCGCCCCGGCAATCGGCTGAGCGCCGGTCTTGCAGCATTCGATGAAGCTCGCCATCTGCTTACGGAACCAGTCACCCCCGGTGTCGGCCTCGAACTCCACTTCGTGCTCACCATCCGCGAGGTTAACCTGGAGCTTATTGCCGCCGGGGAACATGATGGAGCCCAGCGGCCCAAGCACGTCGTGGGCGCTGTCGGCTTTGACCGCGTAGCCGAAGCCGGGCAGTCCCCAGGACCAGACGAGCACCTGCTGGTCGCCACTGGCGAAGTTGACGATGACCGTGCCGGTGTCCCAGGCGGTGGTGCCCTCCTTCAGGCGGCGTATGTCGGTGACGACATTGGTGGCCTCGCCGAAGATGAAACGGGCGAAATCGTAGCTGTGGACCGCGCCGTCGATGAAGGGCCCGCCGCCCAGTTCCTTATCGAAGAACCAGGGGGTGGGAGCTCCGGAGCCTCCACTGACCGAGCGCCACACCACGGGGCGGCCGATCATCCCGGACTGAATGATTTCCCGCAGCTTCAGCCATTCATTGCAGAAGTGGCGCACGAAACCGATCTGCAGGACGACGCCGGCGTCGCGGCAGGCCTGGTCCATGGCTTCGCAGTCGGCCACGTTCATGGCCATGGGCTTTTCGCAGAAGACATGCTTGCCCGCAGCGGCTGCTTTGATGACCGTGTCCTTGTGGAACCCGGTGGGGGTACAGACCACCACGGCATCCACGTCGTCCCGCGACAGGAGACAGTCCTCGCTGGTGGTCCAGACCTCCGTCCCGTACTTCTCGCAGTGGGCCTTTGCGGCGTCCTCGTTTACGTCCATCGCGCAGGCGATGTATGCCTCGTCATTGTCCACCAGGTGCGGGGCATGGGCATTGTGGATCCCGCCGCAGCCGATGAAACCGATTCCCAGCTTGGCCATGATTTCGCCTTCTCTCCGTTGGTCCTTGGTGTCCGTCTTATGCAGACGCGCACAATGTTCGCCGCGAGGCAGCGTTCCCCTTCGGGCTACTCGGGATCGATCAGCAGCAGTCGTCGTCGCCGCCCCAAATGCTGAAGCCTCCATCACGAAAGAGCGAAAACTGATGTGCAGACGATGCGCATGCGCGACCGATAGGCTGCGCTGTCCGGCTTAGTGCTGTCGATCACGTACGGCGAGTGACGCCGGTGCAGTTCCCTTCGGAAGGAGACAGGCCCCCGCCGGATAAGCGGAGGCCTGTGATGTCTATTGGCACCCGAACGGTGGCCCGGTTAGTTCTCGTCGTACAGGCAGTTTGGGTCGCCGATCGGGTACTGAATCAGCTCCTTACCCTTGGACCACTTCACGTGCCCGTCCACCCAGGCAACGTTGCAACCGTCGTTATGCCGGACATCGATACGGCGCGAGTCTGGGCAGCAACTGCCGCCGTTCCAGGCACCCGCGCCGGGGAAGTGGATCTGCCAGTGGCAGTGTCCGTTCCATCCCCACGTTGTCGGGTCCATGTCATTGAACCCGGCGGTTGCGCGGTTGATCCGCTTGCCGTCAGCGAACAGCACCGTAGCTGACGGCTGCTTGATGTCGCCGAGCTTCCAGCCGTTGTAGATCCGGGTGTTGATCCCGTATGCGTACAGGCCGGCCTGACTGCTGCTGGGGCATTCGCGGATCTGATCGTTCTTCAGGTACGGCTGCATGATCATATACCAGGGCCAGGCCCCCACGCCGCTGATGGACGTGTAGCCGTACGGCAGTCTCTCATCGTAATCCTGTGCGTACATGTGGGCGGCGAGGGCAATCTGCTTCAGGTTCGAAGAGCAGCTGGCCTGCCTGGCTTTCTCCCGTGCCCGGGCGAACACCGGGAACAGGATCGCCGCCAGGATGGCGATGATCTAATCGCTGAACAACCCCATTGGCGGGGTGTTACGCGTCGCTCTGGCCGTCTTTTTTGAAGGCCCGGGCCCTTTTCTCTCAACGTGAGCCGTTTACAGGCGCTCTGAAGGCCATTCTGTTGCGGTC